>NZ_JBWOMN010000008.1:0-22803 GCF_056449545.1 Oceanicella sp.
GGTCGCCGCCGGGCGCGCGCCCGCCGACATGGTGATCCGGGGCGGGCGCTGGGTGAACGTGCATTCGGGCGAGATCATCGCGCACGCCGACATCGCCGTCGCCGAGGGGCGCTTCGCCTGCTGCGGGCCGGACGCGGGCGCCTCGATCGGGCCTGACACCGAGGTGATCGAGGCCAGGGGCCGCTACATGGTCCCCGGCCTGTGCGACGCGCATATGCATGTGGAATCGGGGATGCTCACGGTGACGCAGTTCGTGCGCGCGGTGGCCCCGCACGGCACCACATCCATGTTCGTGGACCCGCACGAGATCGCCAATGTGCTGGGTCTGCCCGGCGTGCGGCTGATGCATGACGAGGCCATGGCCCAGCCGGTCAACGTGTTCGTGCAGGCGCCGTCCTGCGTGCCTTCGGCCCCGGGGCTGGAAATCGCCGGCGCCGAGCTTGGCCCCGAGGACATCGCCGAAATGATGCGCTGGCCCAACATCATCGGCCTTGGCGAGGTGATGAATTTCCCCGGCGTCGCTGCGGGCGACCCGAAGATGCTGGGCGAGATCGCCGCCGCCATGCGGGCCGGCAAGACCGTGGGCGGGCATTACGCCTCGCCCGATCTGGGCCGCGATTTCCACGCCTATGCGGCGGGCGGTCCGGCGGATGATCACGAGGGCACGACGATCGACGACGCGGTGGCGCGGGTGCGTCAGGGGATGCGGGCGATGCTGCGGCTGGGATCCGCCTGGCATGACGTGGCGACCGGGATCCGGGCGGTGACGGAACGCGGGCTGGATCCGCGCAATTTCATTCTTTGCACCGATGATTGCCATTCGGGCACGCTGGTGCATGACGGGCATATGGACCGGGTGCTGCGCCACGCCATCGCCCAGGGGCTGGCGCCGATGGTCGCGATCCAGATGATGACGCTCAACACCGCGCTGCATTTCGGGCTGGAGCGCGAATTGGGCGCCATCGCGCCGGGGCGGCGCGCGGACATGGCGCTGACCTCCTCGCTGGTGGAGTTCGCCGCCGAAACGGTGATCGCGCGCGGCCGGGTGGTGGCGCGGGACGGCGCGATGATCGCCGGGACCCCGGATTTCGCCTACCCGGCGGCGGCGCGCGACACGGTGAAACTGGGCAAGCGGCTTTCGGCGGGCGATTTCGACATCCCGGCCCCGGGGCGCGAGCAGGTGCGCGCCCGCGTCATCGGGGTGGTCGAAAACCAGGCTCCGACGCGGGCGCTGGAGGCGGATCTGCCGGTCGAGGACGGCGTCGTGGCGATGGATCGCGACGGCGACATCTGCCAGATCGCGCTGGTCGAACGCCATCGCGCCACCGGCGAGGTCGCCAACGCCTTCGTGTCGGGCTTCGGCTATGACGTGGATTGCGCCGTGGCCTCCAGCGTGGCCCATGACAGCCACCACATGATCGTGGTGGGCACGTCGAAAACCGACATGGCGCTGGCCGCCAACCGGCTCGGCGAGGTCGGCGGCGGCGTCGTGGTGTATCGCGACGGCGAGGAGCTGGCGCTGGTCCCGCTGCCCATCGCCGGGCTGATCTCCGACGCGCCGGCCGAAACCGTGGCGGCGCAGGCCGACCAGATGGTCGCGGCGATGCAGGATTGCGGCTGCATGCTCAACAATGCCTACATGCAGCATTCATTGCTGGCGCTGGTGGTGATTCCGGCGCTCAGGATCTCGGATCGCGGGCTGATCGACGTGACCCGCTTCGCGCCGGTGGCGGCCTTCGACTGATCCGCCCCGGTCTGGACAATATCCGGCGGCGCGCTAGGTTCATGCAGACTGCCGCGGTTTGAAGTTTCTGGATTGAAATGAGAGCGATGATGACACCGATCCGATTTTGCGCCCTGGCGCTTGCGCTCGCCGGCGCCGCCATCGCCCCGCCGCCCTTCGCGCCGCCCGCCTTCGCCGCCGAGGCGATCCGCATGCAGCCCGCCGACCCGCAGCCCGACGCCGCGGCGCTGAAGCCGGGGCTCGGGGTCAGATACGCCTACCCCCCGGACATCCGCCTGCTCTACGAAGCCGAGGCCATGCGCGGCTACGAACTCGAAACCGGCGAACCGATCATCGGCTTCGACTATCCCGACGCGGAGCCCGGCCAGAAGCCGCTGACGGCGAAACGCGCCGAACAGGTGGTCGCCTTCATCGACGGCTACATGCGCTTTGACAAGCCGGGCGTCTACAAGCTGGAATTCCAGTCCAATGACGGGTTCCGGGTGCGCATCGGCGGCGTGCAGGTCTACGAACATGACGGGCGCCACCGCTGCGGCACCAATGGCTGGGTGCGCGTCGAGGCGCCGAAGGCGGGCTGGTATGCGGTCGAGGCGCTGTATTTCCAGCGCTACAAGACCTCCTGCCTGCTGCTGGAATGGGAACCTCCGGGCGAGGAGATGGACTGGGCGCCCACCGATATCTACGCCCACGCCCCCGGCTGACCCGAAACCCGCTCAGCGGCGCAGCCTGCGGCCCAGCCAGACCAGCAGCAGCGGGTTGATCGCCAGCGTTGCGGCGAGGATCGCGGTGCTGATCCGGGCGTCGGGCGCGGGCTCCATGGCGCTCAGCAGCATCGACCAGGGCAGGGCGACGACAATGGCCGGAACCGCGGCCAGCGCATCCTTGTCGATGCCGGCGATCAGCGCCGCCAGCGCCAGCGCCCCGAGAATGGCGTAGACGACCGCAAGGCCGATCGAGATCGCGCCGAAAATCCGCATCGCCCCGCTCCGTCGCCGCTATTCCCGCCTGTCGCCCGGCGGCGCCAGCGTGGATGGACCAGAAAAATCGCCGGTCATGTCCTGTCCTCCGAGGGTGCGTTGAGCCGCGCGAATTGCGCCGCGCCGCGTAATCTACGTGATATTCGCGTGAAATAAAACCCGCATCGCGTCTGAATCGAAAAATTCTCAGCGCCGCCCCGGCGGGCGCAGGCGCAGATGCGGCGCGACGATCCCGGCGAAGCGCTCGACCATGGCGGTGCGCTCGGCCGGATCGCGCGCGAAGCGTTCATGGATCACCAGCCCGCGCAGGAACGTCCGGCAAATCGCCCAGATCTGCGCCGCATCGCCCTCGGGCGCATCGAACACCCGGGCGAAGGCGGCGCCGATCTCGTCGTTCCAGTTGCGCAGCAGGGGGGCCAGCCGGTCGTCCAGCGCGCGGTCGGTGCGCGCGGCGATGAGGATCTCGATGAAGGCCCGTCCTTCGCGGGTGTTCACGATCCGCGCCCAGGCGTCGAGGATCAGCGCCTTCAGCGTCGGCGTCGCGCCCTCGCCCAGCCGCCGGTCCCTGACCGGCGCCAGCGCATGGCCCAGCAGGCGTTCGGCCACGGCGGCGATCAGGTCTTCGCGGGTGGGAAAATGATGGGTCAGCGCGCCGCGCGACACCCCGGCGCGCTTTTGCACGTTGCCGATGGAGGTCGCGCCGTAGCCGCATTCGTCAAGGCAGGCCACCGTCGCGTCGATGATGCGCGCGCGCAGGGTGGGCTGGCTGGCGGGTGACGACACGTCAGGGTCCTTTGATCCGACTCCGGGCTTGCATCCTGATGCTCAGGGACTAGCATCAAAACAGAATGAACGGTCTGTTTCAAGCGGAGGGATGACGCATGGCGCGAGCCGACCCGCGGGGGGTCATCAGGATCGGCGGCGCCAGCGGGTTCTGGGGCGATGCGGCGCTGGCGACGCGCCAGTTGCTCGACGCCGGGGTCGATGCGCTGGTTTTCGACTATCTGGCCGAGATCACCATGTCGATCCTGGCCCGGGCGCGCGCGAAGGACGCCTCGCGGGGCTATGCGGTTGATTTCGTTGACGCAGCCTTGGCGCCCAACCTGGCGCGCATCGCCGAGGGCGGGGTGGCCGTGATCTCCAACGCCGGCGGGCTCAACCCCGAAGCCTGCGCCGCGGCGATCCGCGCGCGGATCGCCGCCGAGGGGTTGGACTTGCGCGTCGCGGTGGTGCGCGGCGACGATCTGACCGCCCGGGCGCAGGATTTCGCCGCAATGCGCGAGATGTTCACCGATGCGCCTTTTCCCGACCCGGCGCGCGTCGCGTCCATCAACGCCTATCTCGGCGCCGGGCCGATCGCGGCGGCGCTGGATCGCGGCGCGGATATTGTGATCACAGGCCGTTGCGTGGACAGCGCCGTGACGCTCGGGCTGCTCATGCATCGCTTCGGCTGGGGCCCCGAAGAACACGATCTGCTGGCGGCGGGCGCGCTGGCAGGGCATCTGCTGGAATGCGGCGCGCAGGCGACCGGCGGCAATTTCACCGACTGGCGCGCGGCTGGCGATCTGGCCCGCATCGGCTACCCCATCGCCGAGGTTTCCGGGAACGGCGGCCTTGTGATCACAAAGCCCGAGGGCAGCGCCGGGGTGGTGTCGCCGGGCTCGGTGGGCGAGCAGATGCTCTACGAAATCGGCGATCCGCAAAGCTATCTTCTGCCCGACGCGATCTGCGATTTTTCCGGCGTGACGCTGACCCGGGACGGCCCCGACCGGGTGCGGATCGCGGGCGCGAAGGGGCGGGCGCCGGGCGGCATGCTGAAAGTGTCGGCCACCTGGGCGGACGGGTTCCGGGCCGGGCAGCTTTTCGCCTTCGAGGGGTTTGACGCGCGCGACAAGGCCGCGGCCTTCGCGCGTGGCGTCGCCGCGCGCGCCCGCGCCGCGCTGGCCCGGCGCAACGCTCCGGATTTCGCCGAGATCAGCGCCGAGATCACGGGCGGGACCACCGCCGGCTACGAGGAGGTCACGCTGAAGCTCGCCGTGCGCCATGACGACGCGCGCGCCGTGGGCCTGTATCTGAAGGAGGCCGTGGGGCTGGCGCTGGCCGCGCCGCCGGGGCTGAGCATGTTCGCGGGGGCGCGGCCAAGACCCTCGCCGGTGGTGCGGCTGTTTTCCTTCCTGATCCCGGCGGGGCAGGTCGCGGCGACGCTCGACATCGGCGACCCGGCGCCGCTGCCGATCCCCGCAAGCGCGCCCGACGCGCCCCCCGCCCCCCCCGCCCCGCCCCCAGCGCCCGGCGCCGCCGCGACCGGCGTGCCGCTGATCCGGCTGGCCTATGCGCGGTCGGGCGACAAGGGCGACAAGGCCAATATCGGCGTGCTGGCGCGCGACCCTCAATTCCTGCCATGGATCTGGGCGGCGCTGGACGAACGCGCCGTGGCGGCGTGTTTCGAAAAATTCGCGCCGTCGCGCGTGGACCGCTTCCTGCTGCCCGGCTGCCATGGCGTCAATTTCCTGCTGCATGACGTGCTGGGCGGCGGCGGCGTCGCCAGCCTGCGCGCCGACCCGCAGGCCAAGGGCTACGCGCAGCGCCTGCTGGCGTTGCCGATCCCGGTCTCGGCCGACATTGCCGCCCGTCTTGCCGAGGAGCCCCGACCATGAGCGTTTTCACCACCCGCATCGATCCCGGCGCGCCGGATTTCGCGACCAACCGCGCCGGCATGCTGGCGCTGGTGGACCGCCTGCGCGCCATCGAATCGCGTGCCGTCGCGGCCTCGGAAAAGCGCCGCGCGCGGTTCGAGCAGCGCGGGCAATTGCTGCCGCGCGAGCGGCTGGCGCGGCTGCTCGACCCCGGCGCGCCGTTTCTCGAACTTTACAATCTGGCGAATTTTCTGGTCGAGGACCCGGACCCGGAAACCTCGATCCCCGGCGGCTCGATGATCGCCGGGATCGGCTTCGTCGCCGGGGTGCGGGTGATGGCGCTGGTCGATGACAGCGGCATCAACGCCGGGGCGATCACGGTCAGTTCCGTGGACAAGGCCCTGTATGCGCTCGACATCGCCATGCGCCAGAAGCTGCCGCTGATCCACCTGGTGGAAAGCGCCGGGGCCAATCTGATGAATTACGAGGTGGCGCTCTGGGCCCATGGCGGGGGCATGTTCCACCGGCTGGCGAAACTCAGCGCCGCCGGGATCCCGACCTTCACGGTGCTGCACGGGCCCTCGACGGCGGGGGGCGCCTATCAGCCCGGGCTGTCGGATTACGTGATCGGGGTGAAGAAGAACGGCATGGCGGCGCTGGCCGGCGCGGCGCTGGTGCATGCCGCGACGGGCGAAAGATCCACCGACGCGGAGCTTGGCGGGGTGGAGATGCACGCCACGATCTCCGGCCTGGTGGAATACGAGGCCGAGGACGACGCGGCCGGCATCGCCATGCAGCGCGACCTGATGGCGCGGCTGGGCTGGAACGACCATTGCGCGCCGCCCCCGGCGCGCGATTTCGCCGAACCGCCTTGCGATCCGGAGGACATCGCCGGACTGGTTCCGCTCGACTATCGCAAGCCCTATGACATGCGCGAACTGGCGGCGCGGCTGGTGGACGGGTCC
The DNA here is from genome assembly GCF_056449545.1 of Oceanicella sp. NCBI lineage: Bacteria > Pseudomonadati > Pseudomonadota > Alphaproteobacteria > Rhodobacterales > Paracoccaceae > Oceanicella > Oceanicella sp. Next base: position 6,323 of record NZ_JBWOMN010000008.1, read on the forward strand.
GATTTCGCCGATTTCAAGCCGCGCTACGGGGTTTCGACTGCGTGCCTGCAGGCGACGATCCACGGGCAGGCCTGCGGGATCATCGGCAATAACGGCCCCATCGATCCGGCCGGCGCGACCAAGGCGGCGCAATTCGTGCAATTGTGCGATCAGGCCGACATGCCGCTGATCTTCCTGAGCAACACCACCGGCTACATCGTCGGCAGGGACTCCGAACAGGCGGGGATGATCAAGCATGGCGCGAAGATGATCCAGGCGGTCTCCAACGCCCGGGTTCCCAAGATCACGCTCTATGTGGGGGCGAGCTTCGGGGCCGGGAATTACGGCATGTGCGGCTTTGGCTACGAGCCGGATTTCCTGTTCGCCTGGCCCAGCGCCCGGACCGGGGTGATGGGCGGCGCGCAGGCCGCCGCCACCATGGAGCACGTGGCGCTGGCGGGGATGAAGCGGCGCGGCATCGAACCCGACATGGACAGGCTGGCGGCGCAGCGCGACGCGATCTCGGCGCATTTCGATCGTCAGTCGGATGCGTTTTACACCTCCGGGCGGATGCTCGACATGGGGGTGATCGACCCGCGCGACAGCCGCCGGGTGCTGGCCTTCGCGCTCGCCACCTGCCGCGAGGCCAGAGCGCGCAGGCTGAAACCCAACGCCTTCGGCGTGGCGCGGATGTGAGGCGATGATCATGGATGTTTCCCGATTCGCCTTTGACGCGGTGCTGGTGGCCAATCGCGGCGAGATCGCGCTGCGGATCCTGCGCGCGCTGCGCGCCATGGGCCTGCGCGGCGTCGCGGTGCATTCCGAACCCGACCGGGACGCGCCCCATGTGGCCTTCGCCGATGACGCGGTCTGCATCGGGCCGGGCCCGGCGGCGCAAAGCTATCTCGACCCGGCGCGGATTCTGGACGCGGCGCGCGCGACTGGCGCGGGCGCGATCCACCCCGGCTACGGGTTCCTGTCGGAAAACGCCGATTTCGTGCGCGCGGTCGTCGCCGCCGGGCTGGTCTTCATCGGGCCGGGCGCCGAGGCTGTCGAGATCATGGGCGACAAGGCCCGCGCCAAGCGCCTGATGGGGGAGGCGGGGGTGCCCTGCCTGCCGGGCCATGAGGGCGACGCGCAGGACGATGCCAGCCTGACGCAGGCCGCCGCGCGCATCGGCTTTCCGCTGATGGTGAAGGCGGCGGCGGGGGGCGGCGGGCGCGGCATGCGGCTGGTCGCGGCGCCGGGCCAGCTTGCGGAGGCGCTGACCCGCGCCCGCGCCGAGGCGCTGGCCGGGTTCGGATCCGACCGCCTGATCCTGGAACGCGCCGTGCCGCGCCCGCGCCATGTGGAAATCCAGATCATCGCCGATCATCACGGCGCGATCCTGCATCTGGGCGAACGCGACTGTTCCGTGCAGCGCCGCCATCAGAAGGTGATCGAGGAATCCCCGGCGCCGGGCATGACGCCGGCGCTGCGCGCGGCCATGGGCGAGGCCGCGATCCTCGCCGCCAAGGCGGTCGGCTATCGCGGCGCCGGGACAGTGGAATTTCTGCTGGATGATGACGAAAATTTCCATTTTCTGGAAATGAACACCCGCTTGCAGGTCGAACACCCGGTGACCGAGGCGGTCACCGGGCGCGATCTGGTGCAATTGCAGGTCGCCGTGGCCGGGGGCGCGCCGCTGGGGTTTTCGCAAGCCGACGTGGCGCTGAGCGGCCATGCCATCGAGGCGCGGCTCTATGCCGAGGACCCCGGCGCCGGGTTCCTGCCCGCCACCGGCGCGGTGGCGCTGTGGCGCGCGCCGGACGGCGTGCGGGTGGATGCCGGGGTGGGGGCCGAGGTCTCGCCCCATTACGACCCGATGCTGGCGAAGATCATCGCTCACGGCCCGGACCGCGACGCGGCGCGGCGGCGCCTGATCGCGGCGCTCGAAACCACGGCGCTGCTGGGCCCCGCCACCAATCGCGGCTTCCTGATCGCGGCGCTGAAGGCGGACGGCTTCGCGCGCCGCCCCCCCACCACCGCCTTCATCGCCGAGACCTTTGCCCCCGGGGCCCTGACCCCGGCGCCGGTCGCTTTCGGCGAGGCCGCCATCGCCGCCGCGCTGGTGGTCCGCCGGCGGCGCGCGCAAAGCATGGCGGCGGCGGTGAGCGACATGGCGCCGCTGGCCAACTGGTGGAGCAACGGAGCGCCGGTCGCGATCATCGATCTGCATTTCGACGGCGCGCGGCGCGCGTTCACGCTGCGCCCGGACGGCGAGACCTATCATGTGCGCGGCGATGGTGTTGGCGAGGCGGTCGTGCGGATCGACTCGGTCGATGACCATGGCGCGACCGTGACGCTGGACGGGCGCCGCCTGCGGCTGTTCCATGCGTGGCGGGGGGGCGATCTGCTGATCGGGCTCCCGGACCGCGACTTGCGCGTCACCGTCGCCGATGAAAGCGCGCGCAGGCAGGCGCCCGCCGGCGGCGAGGTGCGCGCGCCCATGCATGGCCGCATCGCCGAACTGCGCGTGGCGCCGGGGGACGCGGTGGACAGGGGGCAGATCCTTGCGGTGCTGGAGGCGATGAAGATGCAGCATGAAATCCTCGCGCCCGTTGCGGGGACCGTCGCGCGGGCGCCGGGCGGGCCGGGCGCGCAGGTGGCGGCGGGCGATCTGCTGGTGGACATCACGCCGCCGCGCGACGGCGGAGCGACAGAGGAGGGGCCGGCATGATGAAAACGCCGATCTGCAAGATGCTGGGGATCGAATTCCCGCTGCTGGCCTTTTCCCATTGCCGCGACGTGGTCGCCGCGGTGTCGCGCGCCGGGGGCATGGGCGTGTTCGGGGCGGTGAAATACACGCCCGACGAACTGCGCCGCGAACTGGAATGGATCGACGCCAATTGCGGCGGAAAGCCCTATGGCGTGGACATGATCGTGCCGGGCGCGATGCTGCGCGGCGCCGCCGAGATGGATATCGGGCGGCTTCTGGCCGCCATGCCCGCCGCGCAGCGCGATTTCACCGCCGACCTGCTGGCCGAGGCCGGAATCGACGGCGCCGGGCTTGATGCGGCGCGGCGCGAGGCCGGGCGGTTCGCGCGCAATCTGGGCGAGGCCGGCGCCGTCGAGATGCTGGACGTGGCGTTTTCCTTTCCCATCCGCCTGATCGCCAACGCGCTGGGCGCGCCGCCCCCGGCGATGATCGACATGGCGCGCGCCAAAGGCGTGCCGGTGGCGGCGCTGGTGGGCGCGAAGGAACACGCGCTGAAGCAGATCGCCGCCGGGGTCGACATCCTGGTGGCCGCGGGCGGCGAGGCGGGGGGCCATTGCGGCGAGGTGTCCTCGATGGTGCTGATCCCCGAAATCGTCTCGGTGGCGGGCGACACGCCGGTGCTGGCGGCGGGCGGCATCGTCACCGGGCGGCAGATGGCGGCGGCCATGGCCATGGGGGCGGCGGGGGCGTGGTGCGGCTCGGTCTGGCTCACCACCGCCGAGGGCGAACCGGCGCAGGCGGTGAAGGACAAGATGCTGGCGGCGGGGTCGCGGGACACGGTGCGTTCGCGCTCGCGCACCGGCAAGCCGTCGCGCCAGCTGGCCTCGGGCTGGACCAAGGCGTGGGAGCGCCCGGGCGCGCCGCCGCCGCTGCCCATGCCGCTGCAATCGCTGCTCACCGAACCGGCGCTGGCCAAGATCGAATCACTGGCCGAGGGCGGCCATGAGGGCGCCCGCGATCTCGCCACCTACTGGGTCGGGCAGGGGGTGGGGCTGATGAACGAAACGCAGTCGGCCGGGGCGGTGGTGCAGGCGTTCAAGGAAGATTTCATCGCCGCCCATGAGCGGCTCGCGCGGTTGCTGGGAGAGTAGGGCGATGACGGATCAATTGCGGCAGGCGCTGGATTTCCGCGACGAGAGCATGGCGCTGCACGCGCTGATCGCCGACCTCCCTGCGGCGGATTTCGCCCGCGAGACCGGGTTCAAGCGCTGGAGCGTGGATCGCATCCTCGGGCATCTGCATTTCTGGAACAACGCGGCGGACCTGTCGCTGCGCGACCCCGAGGCGTTTCAGACCCTGCTCGCCGGGGTGATGACGGCGATGCGCGCGGGCGGGCTGCGCGAGGCCGAACTGGCCTGGCTCGCCGGGCTGTCCGGCCCGGCGCTGCGCGACGCCTGGCGCGACACGTTCATGGACATGGGCGCGCGCTGGGCCGGGGCGGACCCGAAGCGCCGCGTCAAATGGGCCGGGCCGGACATGTCCGCGCGCTCGGCGATCACCGCGCGGCTGATGGAGACCTGGGCGCATGGGCAGGCGATCCATGACCTGCTCGGCGTGGCGCGCGAGGATCGGGACCGCATCCGCAACATCGTGGTGCTCGGGGTGAACACCTTCGGGTGGAGCTTCGCGGTGCGCGGCGAGGTCCCGCAGGGACCGATGCCGCGCCTGCGGCTCACCGCGCCGTCCGGCGCGATCTGGGAATTCGGCGAGGGCGAGGGGCTGATCGAAGGCCCCGCCGTCGCGTTCTGTCAGGTGGTGACCCAGACCCGCAACATCGCCGACACCGACCTGTCGGTGCGGGGCGCGACGGCGACCCGCTGGATGGAGACCGCGCAATGCTTCGCCGGGCCGCCGGAGACGCCCCCGGCGCCGGGGGCGCGCGGGCCGTCCGGCGCGATCAAGGCGCCGCCGCCGCCCCGGGCCTGACCCGGGGCGGCGGCGGGTCATTGCGACGCAACCGCGCGGATATGGGCGACCAGATCGTCGATGTCGCGCCCGGAAATCTGCATGTCGGGCATCGGCGGATGCGGGCTGGCGATCCAGCCGCGCAGCCTTGCGTCGCTGCGATCGCCAAGCGTCGCGAAGGCGGGGCCGGCGTCGGCGCCCGGCCCCTCGGGCCCGACCACATGGCAGGACACGCACCAGCGTTCGGCCAGCGCCCGGCCGCGCACGGGGTCGGGGCTTTGCGCAACGACGGGCTGCGCGGCCCAGATCGCCAGCGCCAATCCCAGCGCCAATCCCTTCGTCAGCCGCCCCGCGTCGCGCCGTCGGCGGGTTTCGGCGCGGGGCGTGAAAGCGTCAGGATCGGTTTGCATTGCTGGCTCCGGATTCAGGCGAAAACGCTGGCCGCCGCGGGCGTCGCGGCAAAGGCCCGGGGCGTGGCGGGGCCGCGATCCGCCTGCGCGGCCCCATGCCCGGCCCCATGCCCGGCCCCGTGCCCAGTGCCCGAACTCTGCCACGCCGCGCTGTGGGCGCGCAAGGATGCCCGGCATGATTGCGCACCTCAACCGATCGCGCGCCAATGGCTGCGAATCCCGGTGCGCCGACGCCGGCGATTCGACGGGCCACCGCGAGTCGTTCTGCATGCCGTTCTGCGAAAAATGCCCGAAAAACAGGCGCCCCCCGTTCACTTAGACGGCAATTGTCCCGGAAACAGGAAATCGCTGTTGGCGCCGCCGGCGCGTTCTGATGTAGTCCGCGCACGTATCTGCACCGGTCGATTTCCGTTGCAACGACTGACGATCAGGGAGAGAACACATGGAACGCCGTAAGTTTCTGACCGCCGCGGCCCTTGGCGGCGCCGCCACCGCAGCCGGCGGCCTCGCCGCGCCGGCGATCGCGCAAGAGCGCAAGACGATGACCATCGTCTCCACCTGGCCGCGGGACTTCCCGGGCCTCGGCATCAGCGCCCAGCGGTTGGCCGCGCGCATCACCGAACTGTCCGAAGGCCGCATCACCACCGAATATTTCGCCGCCGGCGAGCGCGTCGGCGCCTTCGACGTGTTCGACGACGTGGCCGGCGGCAACAGCCAGGCCTACATCGCCGCCGACTACTACTGGGTCGGCAAGCATCCGGGGTTCGCCTATTTCACCTCGGTGCCCTTCGGCATGACCACCCCGGAATGGAACGCCTGGATCAAGTTCAAGAACGGTCAGGCGCTCTGGGACGAGATTTCCGGCGAATTCGGCCTCAAGGCCCTGCCCTGCGGCGCCACCGGCACCCAGATGGGCGGCTGGTTCAACAAGGAAATCAACAGCCCCGACGATCTGCGCGGCCTGAAGATGCGCATCCCCGGCCTTGGCGGCACGGTGCTGTCCAAGCTTGGCGTGTCGACGGTGTCCCTGCCCGGCGGCCAGATCTACGAGAACCTGATCTCCGGCGCCATCGAGGCCACGGAATGGGTCGGCCCCTACAACGACTACTTCATGAAGTTCTACGAGGCGGCGAAATACTACTACACCGCCGGCATGCATGAGCCCGGCGGCGGCCTCTCCTTCGGCATGAACAAGTCGTGGTGGGAATCGCTCTCGGATTACGAAAAGGCCGTGGTCACCGCCGCCTGCTACGAGGAGCACGCCGCGCAGCCCGAGGAAGCCATCGCCAACAACGGCATCTACCTGTCGCGCCTGATCAACGATCACGGCGTGCAGTTGCGCTCGTTCAACGACGAGGTCTGGGACGCCTTCGGCGAAGCCGCCGCCGAGGTGTTCGAGGAGACCCGCGATCATTCGCCGCTGGCGGCGAAGATCAACGACGACTTCCAGGACTCGCTGCGCGAAATGGGATCCTACACGAAGATCGCCGAGATCGAGTTCTCCAACCAGCGCAACCGGGTGCTGGGGCTCTGAGCCCCGCCTGACCGCGCCGGGCGCCCCGCCGTTTCGACGGATCGCGGGCGCCCCGGCGCGGGGTCAATGCGGATCGCGGCGTGAAATCGCCGCGATTCGGCGTTTTCGCATGGCGCCGGGGTCGCGGCCCGGTCCATGCATGCCCCGAAGATCGCGGCGCCGCGCATCCTGAACGCCCGCGCGGCATCGGGTCGCCGGCCGATGGTCGGCTCGCCGCGGCGCCGCGAAGCCGGGCGATGCGGCGTCGGCGCACAAGGCGCATGACAGGAAACCGATGCGCGGGCCGGCGACGCCGCAAGGCGGGCGGCCGGACCGCAGGCAGGCCGGGACGCGGGTCGGACCGCCCCACAGGGAGAACTCGATGACACTGGCAGCTGACGCCGGGCCCCGCCTTGGCAAAGCCGGGGGGAATGACGCGCTGGACATCGCCGTGCGCCTGTTCGGCTGGTTCAATCTGGCGATCCTGACCACTTTCCTGATTCAGGCCTGGCTGCTCTACGGGCTCGGGGCCGCGGCGCCGGGCCTGGCGCTGTCGGGGCAGGCCGCCAATCCGTTCGAAAGCTTCGAGACCCGCACCGCCTGGGCGCTGCTGCTGGCCTATCCGGCGGCGCTGATCCTCGCCGGCTGGTGGGTGATCGCCACGCCGCTGCGCGGGCTGCGCGAAGACAGCGACATGATCTGCGCGGTCAACGCCTATCTGGTCCGGGGCGCGTTCTTCGCGGTGCTTTTCATCGGGCTGACGGACGCGGCGATATCCTTCCTGCGCGTCGAGGGCCTGATCGGCGACGTGTTCGGCAAGGAACTGGCGGTCGAGCTGGGGCGCGCGCAGTTCCGCGGCGCGTGGCTGCACGTGCCGTTGATCGCGCTGGCCTATCTGCTGGCGCTGTTCAGCCGCTCGCTGGGCTTCATCTGGCTGGCGCTGATGATCGTGGCGGCCGAATTGCTGATCGTGCTCACGCGGTTCATATTTTCCTACGAGCAGGCCTTCATGGGCGATCTGGTGCGGTTCTGGTACGCGGCGCTGTTCCTGTTCGCCTCGGCCTACACGCTGCTGCACGAGGGGCATGTGCGGGTCGACGTGTTCTATTCGGGATTCGGGCGCCGGGCCCGGGGCCGGGTCAACGCGGTGGGATCGGTGGCGCTGGGCATGACCCTGTGCTGGACCATCCTGATCATCGCCATGGGCGGCAAATCCGCCATCGTCACCGGGGCCATGGCCAATTGGGAGGTCTCCCAGCTGGGCTTCGGCATGTATATCAAATACCTGATGGCGGGCTTTCTGGCGCTGTTCGCGATCACCATGCTGGTGCAGTTCACCGCTTATCTGTTTGACGCCGTCGCCGATTGGCGCGGCGAACCCGGCGGGCGCGAGCAAGACGCCGTCCACGCCAGCTGATCCGGAGCCGCGACCATGGAACTGTTCTTTCTCGCCCTCCTGATCCTGTGCATGGCCTTCGCGCTGGGCTCGGGCTATCCGGTGGCCTTCGCGCTGCCCGGATCGGCGATCCTGACCATCGGCGCGGCCGCCGCCGCCGGCTGGATGTTCGGCGGCGGCGTCGACGCCTATTTCGCGCAGGGCGGCCCGTCGCAATGGCTGTCGGCCGGGGTCACCAACCTGCGCGGCGTCTATTGGGAGGTGGAGCGCGACACGCTGATCGCCATTCCGCTTTTCATCTTCATGGGCATCATGCTGCAGCGATCCATGATCGCCGAGGATCTGCTGGTCACCATGGCGCGGCTGTTCGGGCCGGTGCCCGGGGGGCTGGGGATTTCCGTGGTGTTCGTGGGGGCGCTGCTGGCGGCGACCACCGGCATCGTCGGGGCCACCGTGGTGGCCATGGGCATGATCTCGCTGCCGGCGATGCTGCGCAACAACTATTCGCAATCGCTGGCCACCGGCACCATCGCCGCGTCGGGCACGCTGGGGCAGATCATCCCGCCCTCGATCGTGCTGATCATCCTCGCCGACCAGCTGTCGAGCGCGGTGGATCAGGCCAGCACCGCGCGCAAGGCGCTCTACAAGGCGGCGACCGGCGAATTGTCGATGCCCACCAGCTTCGACGTGGCCTCGACCTCGGCGGGGGAGATGTTTCTCGGGGCTTTCATCCCCGGCCTGCTGCTGGTCGCGATCTACATGGTCTACATCCTGATCTACGCCACGCTGAACCCCAAGGCGGCGCCCTCGGTGCCCTATGAGGGCGAACGCGACGGGCGCTTCTGGCTGAATGTGGGCTTGACGCTGGTGCCGCCGCTGGCGCTGATCTTCCTGGTGCTGGGGTCGATCATCGCCGGCATCGCCACCGTGAACCAGGCGGGCGCGATCGGCGCCGCCGGGGCGATGGTGATGGCGGGCTATCGGCTCAAGGACGGGCGCGGCGCCTATCTGCCGGCGATCCTGTTCCTGGTGTCGCTGATCGCCATAGGACTGGTGCTGGAGAATTTCGACACCAACATCAAGAACATCCAGACCGAATCCGACCAGCTTGGCGTCACCATCGCGCTGGTCGCGGTGGCCGGGCTGCTGATCTCGCTGATCTGGTCCGGCATCCGGGTGCTGCGCATCGACGGCACCATGCACGGGGTGATGGTCGAGACCGCCAAGACATCGTCGCTGGTGTTCATCATCCTGCTCGGCGCGGCGATGCTGACCGCGGCGTTCCGCGCGTTCGGCGGCGAGCATCTGGTGCGCGAGTTTCTCGAATCCCTGCCCGGCGGGTTCTGGACCCAGTTCATCATCGTCATGGCGGTGATCTTCTTCCTCGGCTTCTTCCTCGATTTCATCGAGATCGCCGTGGTGGTGGTGCCGATCGTGTCGCCGATCCTGCTGGCGGATCCGGGGGCCAACGTCACCGCGGTGTGGCTTGGCGTGATGATCGGGCTCAACATCCAGACCTCGTTTCTGACCCCGCCTTTCGGCTTTGCGCTGTTCTACCTGCGCGGCGTGGCCCCGGCGATCGTCAAGACCGTCCAGATCTACAAGGGCGTGGCGCCCTTCATCCTGCTGCAGCTGCTGGCGCTGGCGGTGGTGGGCAAGTTCCCGGAGCTGGTCAACTACCTGCCCAACCGGGTGTCGCTGACCTCCGAAACCGCGCCGCCGCCGCGCAATCCGCGCCTGCAATACTGCCTTGAGCAATACGTCTCGGGCCGCTTCGACGACGAGGGCGACGCGGTGCTGGCGGCGATTTCCGGGGCGCGCGGCCTTGATCTGAGCTATCTGCCCAAATCGGTGACCAGGGATTTCGCCGCCAGCTTCGACAAGGCCGAGGCGGCGCCGGGGCTGCTCGAGAATGCGTTGGCCGCGGAGCTGGAGGTCAAGGCCGCGACGCCCGATTTCCGCCCGATCCACGATCAGGTGCGCTTCATCGAGAAGGAGATCCGCAAGATCGACACCCGCCTCGCGACGCTGAAGACCAGGATCAGCCGCCTGCGCGACGAGAAATTCGCCGCCAGGAAGGCGAGGCTGGAGCGGCAGGCCGCGGCGCTCGCCGCCGAGAAGGACAAGCTGACCGCCTCGATCCCGGCAAGCTGGGACGATTCCTACGCCGCGTTCCGCAAGCTCGACAAGGCCGAGCAGGACGCGCGCCGGGCCTATCGCCGGTCCGCCGATCAGGGCTACGAGGCGGTGGGCGAACTGCGCAAGGTGCTGGCGGGCAGCGCGGCGCTGGCGGCGCTGGCCCCGGATCTGCGCGCATTGGCCGAGGCGGTGGCGGCGGGCGATCCCGCCGATCTGGTGGCGCCCGTGACCGAGATGCGCAGCCGCGTCGGCGCGGTGGCGGGGGCCTCGAAGATTCGCTCGCTGGTGTCCAAGGCCCGCAGCGCCCTGCGCGCCAAGACCCCGGATCAGGCCAAGGCCGCGGCGAAGCTGCAGGAGGCCGTGGCCGAGCTTGACGCCCAGCTGATCTGGCGCGAACGGGCGGCGGCGGAGCTGGCCCCGGCGCTGGCGCGCTACGACGCGGCGATCAGCGGCACCATCGGGGCGCGGCTGCAGACCCGCATGCCCCGCGACGAGGCGCTGTTCATCGCCGCCTGCGAGGCCTCGCATCGCGACATCTCGCTGCGCTTCTAGGCCGCGCTCCATCGCGTATGTCGCGGATCTCGGGGCCCGTCGCGACCAGCGGCGGGCCCCGTCGTCTTGCCGGTCCCGCATCGGGGCGGCGGACGAGACCGCCGGTCAATGGTCTTTCACGGCCTCCATCACCACGAAGGTGGAGGTCTGGGCCACATGGGGCAGGGCCGAGAAGGTTTCGCCCAGCAGGCGGCGGTATTCCACGATGTCGCGGGTCCGGATCTTCAGAAGATAGTCGAAGCCGCCGGCGATCATGTGGCACTCGGCGATTTCGGGGATCTTCTGCACCGCGGCGTTGAACGCCGCCAGCGCCGCGGAACGGGTGTCCGACAGGGTCACCTGCGCATAGGCGATATGCCCCGCGCCCAGCCGCGCATGATCCACCCGCGCGCCGTAGCCGCGGATGATCCCGAGGTTTTCGAGCCGCTTCACCCGCGCCTGCACCGGCGATTTCGACAGGCCCACCCGCGCCGCCAGCGCGGCGTAGGACAGGCGGGCGTCACGCGACAGCGCCTCGATGATGCGCCGGTCGGCGGCGTCGATCTGGTCGGTGTTTTTCATTTCCGCGGGACGATAGCCGATTTCGCCGCGCCGACAAAAGACCGATTGGCCGCCATGGGCCTGTCTTGCAGGCCGCCATTGCCGGGCGATTCGCGGTAGTCTGGGGCGTCGTTTCAAGGAGGCCGCCATGCTCGACACCATCAGGGCCCGGATGCGCGCCCGCATCCTCGCCGATGAAACCGAAACGCTGACGTCGCTGATCGCCGCCGCCGCCCTGCCCCCGGACGACCGCGCCGCCATCTGCGCCAACGCTGCGCGCATGGTCGCGGCGCTGCGCGAGTCCGACGATCCGGGGCTGATGGAGCTGTTCCTCGCCGAATACGGGTTGTCCACGCGCGAGGGCGTGGCGCTGATGTGCCTCGCCGAGGCCATGCTGCGGGTGCCCGACGCCGAGACCATCGACGACCTGATCAAGGACAAGGTGGCGCCCCATGACTGGGCCGGGCATCTGGGGGACAGCGGCTCGATCCTGGTCAACGCCTCGACCTGGGCGCTGATGCTCACCGGCCGGGTGCTGGGGCGCGAGGCCGAGGGCGTCGTCGGCGTCCTGCGCGGCGCGGTGCGCCGGCTCGGCGAGCCGGCGATCAGGGTGGCGGTGGCGCGCGCCATGCAGGAAATGGGCGGCCAGTTCGTGCTGGGCGAGACCATGGACAAGGCGATCGCCCGGGGTCGGGCGATGGTGGCCAGGGGCTACGGCTATTCCTACGACATGCTCGGCGAGGCGGCGCGCACCCAAGCCGACGCGCGCGCCTATCACGCGGCCTATGCCGAGGCCATCGAGACCGTCGCCGCCGAGGCGAAGGGCGGCGTGCGCGACAATCCCGGCGTGTCGGTGAAGCTGTCGGCGCTGCATCCGCGCTACGAATACGGCCAGCGCGCCACGATGTTGGCGCAGATGACCGGGCGGCTGCTGGACCTGGCCCGCGCGGCCAAGGCGGCGGGCATCGGGCTCAATGTCGACGCCGAGGAATCCGACCGGCTCGACCTGTCGCTCGACGTGATCGAGGCGGCGCTGTCGGACCCGTCGCTGGCGGGCTGGGACGGGTTCGGCGTGGTGGTGCAGGCCTACGGGCCGCGCGGCGTCGATGTGATCGACTGGCTGCACGCGCTGGCGCAACGGCTGGACCGGCGCATCATGGCGCGGCTGGTCAAGGGCGCCTATTGGGACACCGAGATCAAGCGCGCGCAGGTGCTGGGGCTTGCCGGCTACCCGGTGTTCACCCGCAAATGTCACAGCGATGTCAGCTACATCGCCTGCGCGCGGCGATTGCTGGGACTGACCGATCGCATCTATCCGCAATTCGCCACCCACAATGCCCACACCGCCGCCGCCGTGCTGCACATGGCTGACTCCGCGGGCGTGGATCGCCGGAAATTCGAATTCCAGCGCCTGCACGGCATGGGCGAGGGGCTGCATGCGCTGCTGATGCGCGAACCGGGCATCCGCTGCCGCATCTACGCCCCGGTGGGCTCGCATCGCGACCTGCTGGCCTATCTGGTGCGCCGCTTGCTGGAAAACGGCGCCAATTCGTCCTTCGTGCATCAGATCGTCGACAAGAGCCATTCGCCCGAGGCGGTCGCCGCCGACCCGTTCGCCGCCGCCGAGGCCGGCGGTTTGCGTCCGGCGCCGTCGATCCCGGCGCCGGCGGCGCTGTTTGGCCCGTCGCGGCGCAATTCCGCCGGGACCGACATCGCCGACCCGCTGGATCTGGCCCGCATCGACGCCGCGCGCGCGCCGTTTCGCGCGCCCCATCAGTGGCGCGCGGGCGACCCGACCGCCGGGACGGCGCGCGTCATCGCCAACCCCGCCGACCCCGGCGAGATCGTCGGCGTGGCGCATGAGGCCGCCGGCGCCGGCGCCGCCGAGACCCGGGCCGTGACCCGGGCCGAGACCCGGGCCGTGACCCGCGCCGTGACCCGCGCCGTGGACGCGCAGCCCGGCTGGGCGGCGACCCCGGTCGCCGCGCGCGCCGCCATCCTCAATCGGGTCGCCGATCTCTACGAGGCCAATGCCGGCGAATTCATCGAACTCGCGGCGCGCGAGGCCGGCAAGATCCTGCTCGACGGCGTCGGCGAAATCCGCGAGGCGGTGGATTTCCTGCGCTACTACGCCGCCGAAGCTTCGCGCGGCGACCCCGGCGACCCCGGCGCCCGGGCGCGCGGCGTGATCGTCTGCATCTCGCCCTGGAACTTCCCGCTGGCGATCTTTTCCGGGCAGATCGCCGCGGCGCTGGTCACCGGCAACGCGGTGATCGCCAAGCCCGCCGAACAGACTCCGCTGATCGCGGCGCGCGCCGTGGCGCTGTGGCGCGAGGCCGGGCTGCCCGAGCACGCGCTGCAGTCGCTCCCCGGCGACGGGCCCTCGGTCGGGGGGCCGCTGACCGCCGATCCGCGCATCGCCGGGGTGTGCTTCACCGGCTCCACCGAGGTGGCGTCGCTGATCGACCGGCAACTGGCGAGGACCGCGCCCGAGGCGATGCTGATCGCCGAGACCGGCGGGCTCAACGCCATGATCGTGGACAGCTCGGCGCTGCCCGAACAGGCGGTGCGCGACATTCTGGCCAGCGCCTTCCAGTCGGCGGGGCAGCGGTGCTCGGCGCTGAGGATGCTCTACGTGCAGGCCGACATCGCGCCGGGGCTGCTGGAGATGCTGGAGGGGGCCATGCAGACGCTGGTCCTGGGCGATCCGCGCCGGCTCTCTACCGATATCGGCCCGGTGATCGACGCCGAGGCGCTGGCCGGGATCGAGGCGCATCTGGCGGAGGCGGCGCGGGACGGCCGGCTGATTCGGCGACTGGACACGCCGGGCCAGGGGCTGTTCGCGGCCCCTGCGCTGATCCGGGTCGACGGAATCGCCGATCTGGAGCGCGAGATCTTCGGCCCGGTCCTGCATGTGGCGACGTTCGAGGCCGATGAGCTTGACGCCGTCGTGGCGGCGATCAACGCCCGCGGCTACGGGCTGACGCTGGGCATGCACAGCCGCATCGACGGGCGCGTGCAGCGGGTGGTCGACTCGGCGCATGTGGGCAATGTCTACATCAACCGCAACCAGATCGGCGCGGTGGTCGGGGCCCAGCCCTTTGGCGGCGAGGGGCTTTCGGGCACGGGCCCCAAGGCGGGCGGCCCGCATTACCTGCGCCGGTTTCGCGCCGAGATCCGCCCGACCGGCGCCGCGACGCCCGCCGCCGCGCCCGATGCCAAGACCATCGACGCCGCGACGCTGATCCGCGCGTCAAGCAGCCTGGGCGATTCGGCGCGCGCCCGGGACTGGATGAAGAATCCGGCGCGGCTCGGCGATCTGCGCGCGGCGCTGCGGGGGCGCGCCGCGCAGGCCATGGCCGATGCGGCGGCGGTGGATTGCGGACCCGTTGACCTGCCGGGGCCGACCGGCGAATCCAACCAGATCTCGCTGGCCCCGCGCGGCGTTGCGCTGTGTCTCGGCCCGGACCCGGAGGCGCTGTTGACGCAATGCGTGCAGGCGCTGGCCATGGGCTGCCCGGCGGTGGCGGTGGCGCCCGGCGCGCCCGCCGCGCTGGCGGCGCTGCTGGACGCGCGCGGCGCCGCCGGATTTCCGCTGACGGCGCTGGACGGCGCGATCGATCCGGCGGCGCTGACCCATGCGCCGTTTGGCGCGGTCGCCCATGCGGGCGGTCCCGGGGTCGCCGATTTGCGCCGGGCGCTGGCGGCGCGCGACGGCCCGATCCTGCCGCTGATCGCGACCCTGCGCGCCCCCGCGGATTACGCCCATGAACGCGTGCTGAGCATCGACGTCACCGCCGCCGGCGGCAACGCGGCGCTGCTGGCGGGCGGCGGCTGACGGCGTTTTGAATTCCGGTCTTGGCGCAGAACCCGCGATCTTGCGCCGCGGGGCGAATCCGGCTCGCGCCGCGGGGCGCTCACCCCCCGGTTTCCCGCGCGCATGACCATTGCCGGGACTCGGGGCCCGACGCGCGAGGCGGCGAGAAGCCAACCTCCCGTCGACGCGATCCCGGCCCGGCCTTGGCGCTTGAACTCGCCCACGCCCCGCGCTACCTAGGGCGCGGCGCGCGGGCATGGTGAAACGGTATCACACGAGCCTTCCAAGCTCTTGGTGCGGGTTCGATTCCCGCTGCCCGCTCCAGACCGCCGCCTCCGCCTTGCGATTTCCGCGAGCGTTGCGGCGACAATACGCCATTTCGGCGTCGATTAACCCTGTCGGCCGTCCAGTGGGGGTTGATTTGCCGAAAATTGTCCAATAAGCGTGAACAGCATATGGGGAATTTTCCAAAGGGGAGAACTATGAATTTTTTGAAAACCATGGCCGTTGCCGCGACGGTCGCCTTCGGCGCCGCGCCGGCCTATGCGGTTGTCGTCGACCTGCCGTCGCCGGATTTCGACGGCGTGAGCATCACCGAAACGCTCGGCGATTTCGGCTCCGGCAATTATGAACTGGTGAACGGCTCCGCCGATGCGGTGGTCACCGCCTTCGGCGTGACCAATCCGTTCTCGACCTACGCTTACGTGGACGAGCCGGATGATTTCGAACCGTTTCCGCCCTTCACCGATGGCGGCTTCATCAAGGTCAACGGCGTTCAGAGCTTCGAGCTGTGGAATGCGGCGCTGATCACCGAAACCGAATGGTCGAGCTACATGCCGCTTTACGGCACGGACACGCTGGAGGACCTGTTCGGCGCGTGGTCCTTCGGGACCGACGTGGTCAACTGGTATGAAATCGAGGATGCCAGCGGCCTGATGCCGGGCCAGACCGGCAGCGGGTTCAGCTTTTTCGGGCCGGTCGCCTCGCTGGCTTTCGGCATCGGCAACGGGCTGCAGTCCCCGATCCAGGGCACCTTCTTCAACGCGCCGGTCAATCAGGGCGGCCCGGCCCCGGTGCCGTTGCCCGGCTCGGCCTGGCTGCTGATGTCCGGCGTCGCCGGGCTGGCGGGTCTGCGGCGCATGCGCCGCGCGCGCGCCTGACTTCAGCGGCGGCGCGACCGCCGATCGACCTGACGACTGACGCCGCCCCGACCCGGGCGGCGTCTTTCTTTGGCCATTGCCGGGCGGTTCGCGGCTTGGCTGTTGCGCCCGGGCGGTTTTCGCTCTATGGGGGGCCGCGATCCGCGGGCGCGCGGAAAGGACGTCACCAGATCAGGGAACCGTTTCATGGCGAAGGCAAAATTCGAGCGCACGAAGCCGCATGTCAACGTTGGCACGATCGGCCATGTCGATCACGGCAAGACGACGCTGACGGCGGCGATCACCAAGCTGTTCGGCGAATTCAAGGCGTAT
>NZ_JBWOMN010000009.1:0-47051 GCF_056449545.1 Oceanicella sp.
GTTTTATGAGACTAAAAAGAGACTAAACAAAGTGGAGGGTTCAACTGATTCTCGCTAACCCTTTGAAATCTTTGGTAGCGGAGGAGGGACTTGAACCCCCGACACGCGGATTATGATTCCGCTGCTCTAACCAGCTGAGCTACTCCGCCAAAACGTGCGCGTGTTTACGGCGTGGAGACGGTGGCGTCAAGGGACCCGGACGCCCTGCGGCGACGTGGTTTTCAACGCGGTTTGCACGACGCGCGCGGCGGCGGAGTCCGCGCCGCCGCCCAGGCGCGGCGCGGCCGGCGATTCGCGCGCCCCCCAGAAGGATCAAGCGGACGGCGGCGGGTTTCGCTTGACGATTCGCGTGATTTGATGAATTTTTCTTATAGTGAAAAATTTATCTCCAAGGGCGGGCGCAGGGCGAATGGCAGGTTCCGGAAACAGACGCGGCCGAAGCTTCGACAGTTCGCTGGCCACGCGCGCGGCCTGGCTGCATTACGCCGGCGGGCTGACGCAGGCGCAGGTGGCCAAGCGGCTCGGGCTCACCGGGCTGAAGGCGCATCGCCTGATCACGCGCGC
The DNA here is from genome assembly GCF_056449545.1 of Oceanicella sp. Lineage (NCBI taxonomy): Bacteria > Pseudomonadati > Pseudomonadota > Alphaproteobacteria > Rhodobacterales > Paracoccaceae > Oceanicella > Oceanicella sp. The sequence continues at coordinate 565 of NZ_JBWOMN010000009.1, forward strand.
CAATCAGGAAGGCATGGTCAAGGTCTTCATCGACGGCGAGGTGTCCGAATGCGTGGCGCTGGAGGACGCGCTGTCGCGCGAATACGGGCTGGACTATTGCGAGGTGACGCCGGAATTCGATCTCGACGACCTGCCGCTGAAGGCGCTGGGGATCGCCGGGGCGCGGTTCCTGAAACGCGAAGTCGAACGCGGCGACGCGCCGGTGATCGGCATCGGCCATGGCCGCACGCTGGCCGCCTGCGTCGACAACCTGCCGGCGATCGCCGCGAACAAAACCGAATTCGTGTCCCTGCTCGGCGGGTTTTCGCGCCGGTTCTCGGCCAACCCCTATGACGTGATCCACCGGCTGGCCGAACGCACCGGCGCGCAGGCCTTCGTCATGCCGGTGCCGTTCTTCGCCAACACCGCGCGCGACCGCGAGGTGCTGCTGAGCCAGCGCGGCATCGGCGAGGTGCTGGAAATGGCGCGCTGCAGCTCGCTCAAGTTCGTCGGGGTCGGATCCGCGGATTCCGGGGCCTCGCTGGTGGAGACCGGCATGATCGAGCTTGCCGAGATCGAGGAGGTGCAGCGCGTCGGCGGCGCCGGCGAACTGCTCGGGCATTTCTTCGACGAGACCGGCGCGCCGGTGGAAACCGCATTGTCGGAACGCACCATGGGGCTGTCGCGCGACGCCCTGCGGGGAACCAGAATTGTCGCCGTCGCCGGCGGCAGAACCAAGACCCGTGCCATCAGGTCTGTCCTGAGGAGCCGCCTGCTGGGCGGCCTCATAACCGACGAGCGTTCGGCACGCGCGCTCGTCTCGGCCCCGTCGGACGACTGACCCGCAAGAAGGCGGCGACCGCGGGATCATGGGAGGAAAACCGAAATGCATGAGAAAGAAAAGGATCTGGTCGGCGCGTTTCTGCGCGGACAGCTTGATCGTCGCGGGCTGATCCGCGGCATGGCGGCGCTGGGCGTCACCGCCTCGACCGCCGGGATGATGCTCAACATGGGCGCGAGCAAGGCGCTGGCGGCGGATTTCGACTGGAAGCGCCATGCCGGGACCAGGCTCAAGCTGCTGCTCAACAAGCATCCCTACACCGACGCGATGATCGCCAATCTCCAGACCTTCAAGGACATGACCGGGATGGAGGTCGAATACGACGTCTTCCCGGAAGACGTCTATTTCGACAAGGTGACGGCGGCGCTGTCGTCGGGATCCACCGAATACGACGCCTTCATGACCGGCGCCTACATGACCTGGACCTACGGCCCGGCGGGCTGGATCGAGGATCTGAACGAATGGATCGCCGACCCGGACAAGACCAATCCGGGCTACGACTGGGACGACATGCTGGAAGGGGTGCGCGCCTCCTGCGCCTGGAACGGCAAGCCCGGCGGCGCGCTGGGATCGCCCGACGCCAAGCAATGGTGCATCCCGTGGGGCTATGAGCAGAACAACCTCAGCTACAACGCCGGAATGCTGAAATCCGCCGGAGTGGCGGCGCCCACCAACATGGGCGAATTGCTGGAGGCGGCCGCCGCGCTGACCAGGGACGGCGTCTACGGCATCGGCGTGCGCGGGTCGCGGTCCTGGGCGACCATCCACCCGGGGTTCCTGTCGGGCTACGCCAATTTCGGCCAGAAGGACCTGCATGTCGCGGCGGACGGCAAACTGTCGGCGGCCATGAACACCGACATGTCCAAGGCTTTCCACGCCGACTGGGTGAAGATGATCCAGGACAGCGGCGCCAAGGACTGGGCCACCCACACCTGGTATCAGGTGGGCACCGATCTCGGGGCCGGAAAATCGGCGATGATCTACGACGCCGACATCCTCGGCTATTTCATGAATGGCGGCGACAACAAGATGGCGGGCAAGCTCGCCTTCGCGCCTTTCGCCGCCAATCCCGAGGCCAGCGCCCCGACCCCCAACATCTGGATCTGGTCGCTGGCGATGTCGTCGTTCTCGCGCCAGAAGGACGCGGCGTGGCATTTCATGCAATGGGCCTCGGGCCCCGAGCACGGGCTGTTCGGCGCCACCAAGAAGGATTTCGTCAATCCGGTGCGCAAATCGGTCTGGGCCGACGAGATGTTCCGCGACCGCCTCAACAGCAGCTATCCCGGCTATGTGGAGATGCACGACGTCTCCGCCCCCGGCGCGAAGATCCAGTTCACCGCGCAGCCGCTGTTCTTCGACCTGACCACCGAATGGGCGTCGACGCTGCAGAAGATGGTGGCCAGGGACGTGCCGGTGGACGAGGGGCTGGACCAGCTCGCCGACAGCGTCAACCGCCAGCTCAAGGACGCAGATCTCGGCTGATCCCGGCGGACATCCACGCCTGACGCGCCCGGCGCCCTTGCGGCGGCGGGCGCGATGACCAAAAATCATCCGCAATCGGCCCGCAGGGGCCGAACCGGCGGGTTTGCGCGAAAGAGACCCTGACCATGGACGCTCCGCTATGACGACGGCGCCGGACCCGAACAGGCGAACGCGGCGATTCAGGATCAGCCGCCGCGCCCTGCCCTACGTGCTGAGCCTGCCGGCGCTGCTGGTCTGCATCGGCATCCTGATCCCGTTCTTCACCGCCGTCTATTATTCGCTGCAGCGCAACCGGCTCAGCCAGCCCTGGGCGAAGAAGATGAACTGGGGCGAGAACTACCTGAATTTCCTCTCCGACCCGGCGTTCTGGAACACCCTCAAGGCGTCGCTGATCTACGCCGGCGTCACCGTGGCGCTGGAACTTCTGTTCGGGCTGGCGATCGCGCTGCTGCTGCAGCGGCGCTCGACGCTCAACAACTTCGTCTCCATCATGCTGCTGATGCCGCTGATGACCGCCCCGGCGCTGGCGGCGCTGATGTGGAAACTGATGACCAATCCGGGTTTCGGCATCCTCAGCTACCTGCTGACGCTGCTGGGGGTCGAGGATTTCCGCTGGGCCTCGTCGCCGAACACGGCGATGCTGACCGTGGTGATCGTCGACATCTGGGTCTACACGCCCTTCATCATGATCCTGCTTCTGGCCGGGCTGCGATCCCTGCCCACCCAGCCCTTCGAGGCCGCGGCGCTCGACGGCGTGCCGCGCTGGCAGCAGTTTTCGCGCATCACCCTGCCCATGCTGACGCCCTATCTGCTGACCGCGGCGCTGTTCAGACTGCTGGAATCGATCCAGCAATTCGACATCATCTACGCCATGACCCAGGGCGGACCCGGCGACGCGCTGACGGTGTTCCAGGTGGAGGCCTATCTGAATTTCTTCCAGTCCACCAATGTGGGGCGCTCCTCGGCGCTGCTGCTGGTGCTCTGGGCGATCACCTATTTCATCTCCTCGATCTTCATCAAGAACTGGCTGCGGCTGCGCGAACGCGCCCGCGGCGACGCGTGAGGGAGACGGATCATGACCAATGACCTGCAATACGGATCCACCGCGGAACGGCTGTTCCGCGGGATCGCGCTGGCGCTGATCGTGCTGTTCTTCATGTTTCCGATCCTGTGGATCTTCCTGATGTCGTTCCAGACCAACGAGACCATCCTGCAGGTGCCGCCCTCGGTGATCTTCGCGCCGACGCTGGAAAACTATCAGGCGCTGATCACCGGCGAGCTCAAGACCGCCGCCGCCTCGCTTGAAATCAACTTCATGCGCAATCTGGGCAATTCGGTGTTCCTGTCGGTGACCTCGGTGGCGCTGGCGCTGCTGCTCGGGGTGCCGGCGGCCTACGCCTTCGCGCGCCACAAGTTCAAGGGGTCCGAGGACATCGCCTTCACCCTGCTGTCGTTCCGCTTCGCGCCGCCGCTGCTGGTGCTGCTGCCGCTGTCGCTGTATTTCCAGCAGATCGGGCTGGCGGACACCTATCTGGGGCTGATCTGGGTCTATCAGCTGATCTGCCTGCCGCTGATCCTGTGGATCGTGCGCGGGTATTTCGAGGACATCCCCGTGGACATCGAATACGCCTACCGCATCGCCGGGCATTCCTGGTTCGCCACCTTCCGGCGCATCGCCCTGCCGCTGGCCGGGCCGGGGATCGCCGCCGCCGGGCTGCTGGCCTTCATCTTCGCGTGGAACAACTTCATCTTCGCGCTGGTGCTGGCCTCGGCCGACAAGCAGCCGGTGACCGTGGGGGCGCTGGCCTTCATCACCGCCTCGGGCATTCAATACGGGCAGATCGCCGCCGGCATCGTGCTGTCGATCGCGCCGACCCTGGCGCTGGCGCTTTACGCCCAGCGCTATCTGGTCGAGGGCCTGTCCCTCGGCGCCGTGAAAGGATGATGGCGATGCGCGCGTTCTCGCTGATCAATGTCGCCAAGCGCTACAAGGGCGACGTCGTGCTCGACGAGGTGTCCTTCGACGCGGCCCCGGGGGAAACCATCGTGCTGTTCGGGCCCTCGGGCGCGGGCAAGACCGTGCTGCTGCGCCTGCTCGCCGGGGTGATCGAGCCGGATTCGGGCCAGGTGCGCATCGCCGGGCGCGACATGGCCGAAGTCGAACCCGAAGATCGCGGCATCGGCATGGCGTTCCAGAACTTCGCCCTGTTTCCGCACATGAGCGCTTTTGACAACATCGCCAGCCCGCTGGCGGCGCGCCGCCGGTCGCGCGCCCGGATCAAGGCCGGGGTGGACAGCGTCGCCCGGCTGCTGAAGATCGACCAGGTGCTCGACCACATGCCGCGCGCGCTGTCCAACGGCCAGAAGCAGCGCACCGCGCTGGCCCGGGCGCTGGTGGGGGATCCGGCGCTGCTGCTGCTCGACGATCCGCTGCGCAACGTCGACGCCAAGCTGCGCTTCGAGATGCGCCTGGAACTGCCGCGCCTGCTCGCCGATCGCGGCGCGACGGTGGTCTACGTCACCCAGGACTACAAGGAGGCCATGGCCCTGGGCGACCGCATCGTGGTGATGGAGGCCGGCGCGATCCGCCAGATCGGCACGCCCGCCGACATCTATCTGGCGCCCGGCAGCATCGACATCGCCCGCCTGTTCGGCGACCCCGCCATCAACCTGTTCGACGTGACCCCGAAAGCCGACGCGCAGGGCCTGTTCGCGACGCTGTCCGGCACGCCGGTGCGGCTTGATCAGACGCCGGGCGCGGCGCAGGCCGGCGGGGGGGCGCTGGGCGGCGACTGCGTGCTCGGCCTGCGCCCCGAGGCGATCCGCTTCGCGCCGCCCGACGCCCCCGGCGCGGCCCCGGTGACCATCGAGGCCGAGACCCCGCTGAACGAAAAGACCGTGACCCTGGCGCTGACCGCCGGCGGGCGCGAGATCCTGATATCCCGCCCCGCCGGCGCCCCCGGCCCGAAAACCGGCGTCGCGCATATCGTGTTCGACGCCGGCGCCGCGATGCTGTTTTCGCGCGACAGCGGCCTGCGCATCGGCGCCGGCGCCGGCGGCGCGGCCCGCAACGGAGAAGCCGCATGACCGACACGGCCCTGTCCCTCAGCAACGTGGACAAGTTCTACGGCGCCGTTGACGTCGGCGTGCACGCGGTGCGCGACCTGTCCATGGACGTGGCGCGCGGCGAGATCGTGGCGCTGCTCGGCTCCTCGGGCTGCGGCAAGACCTCGATCCTGCGCATGATCGCCGGGTTCGAGGCGGCGTCGCGCGGCTCGATCGCGCTGGCCGGGCGCGACATCCACCGCCTGCCGCCGGTCAGGCGCAACGTCGCCATGGCCTTCGAGGGCTATTCGCTCTACCCGCCGCTGACCCTGCGCGACAACATCGCCTTCGCGCTGAAATCGACGCGGCTGCCCGCCGGCGAGGTGGCCGCGCGCGTCGACGAGGTGGCGCGGATGCTGGAGATCGCGGACATTCTCGACCGCTTTCCCAGTTCGGTCTCCGGCGGCCAGCAGCAGCGCGCCTCGCTCGCCCGCGCGCTGATCCGCAACGCCGATCTGCACCTGCTCGACGAACCCATGGGCCAGCTCGAACCCCAGCTGCGCGCGGTGCTGCGCGGGCGGCTGAAACACTTCATCAAGGACCGCGGGCTTACGGTGATCCTGGTGACCCATGACCAGACCGAGGCCAACGCGCTCGCCGATCGCATCGCGGTGATGGAGGACGGCGTGCTGCAGCAATTCGACGCCCCCGAGGCGATCCGCAAACGCCCCGCCAACCTGTTCACCGGGACCTTCGTGGGCGAACCGCCGATGAATGTCTTTGACGCCGAGGTGCGCGCCGAGGGCGACAGGCTGCGCTTCGCGCTCGGCGGCGGCGCGGCGCTGGACTATGATCAGGCCGCCTTCGCCCCGGCGGTGCGCGCCGCCATGCTGATGCGCGACCGCGTGGCGATCGGCGTGCGCCCCTACGCGGTGCGCCGCGACGCCGGCGGCGTGGCGGCGCGGGTCGCGGCCAATCAGTGGCTTGGGGACCAGAGCCACATCGCCGCGGCGTTGGGCGACGATCCGGTGATCCTGGTGGAGCACAAGCGCGCCGATCTGGCCCGGGGCGATGCCATCAGCATCAGGCTCGACCCCGCCAGCCTGCACGTGTTCGACGCCGCCAGCGGGGCCGCCATCGCCCATGGGCCGGAGCTGGCGACATGACCGAAGGCGGCGGGCGGGACGCGATCATCGGCATCGACGCCGGCACCTCGATGATCAAGGCGGTGGCCTTCGATCTCGACGGCGCCCAGATCGCCGCCCACGCCGCGCCCAACCGTTACCGGACCCTGCCCGGCGGCGGCGCGGTGCAGGACATGGCCTGGACCTGGGACGAGACCGCCGCCGTGCTGCGCGGCCTGCTGGAACGCAATCCCGGGCTGGGCGGGCGCGCCGCGGCGCTGGCGGTCACCGGACAGGGCGACGGCACATGGCTGATCGACGCCGCCGGCGCGCCGGTCGGCCCCGCCTGGCTGTGGCTGGACGCGCGCGCCGCCGGGATCGTCGACGCCCTGCGCGCCGGCCCCGCGGACGCGGCGCGCTACGCAATCAACGGCTGCGGGCTGGCCGCCTGCCAGCAGGGGCCGCAGCTGCTGTGGATGCGGGCCCGCGCGCCGGCGCTGATCGCGCGCGCCGCCACCGCGATGCATTGCAAGGACTGGCTGTATTTCAACCTCACCGGGGAACGCGCGACCGACCCGTCCGAGGGCTGCTTTTCCTTTGGCGGCTATCGCGACCGGGCCTATAGCGACGCGGTGATCGAGGCGCTTGACCTGCGGGACTGCAAGCGGCTGCTGCCGCCGATGATCGACGGCGCGCGCGAAACCGCGCCGCTTTGCGCGCAGGGCGCGGCGGCGACCGGACTGCCCCGGGGCCTGCCGGTTGCGCTGGGCCATGTGGACGTGGTCTGCACGGCGCTGGGCGCCGGGCTGCTCGCCCCCGCCGAGGGCGCGCGCGGCGGGGCCGGCTGCTCGGTGGTCGGCTCCACCGGCATGCAGATGCGTCTGGCGCGCGGGGCCGACGCGGTGGCGCTGACCCCGGAACGCACCGGCTATGTCATGCTGCTGCCCGTCCCCGGGGCCTATGCGCAGATGCAGTCGAACATGGCGGCGACGCTCAACATCGACTGGCTGCTGGACCTGGCCATCGAGGTGCTGGCGGATCAGGGCGTGACCCGGACCCGCGCCGACCTGATCCCCATGCTCGACGACAAGGTGGCCGCCGCCGCCCCGGCGCGGATGCTGTTCCAGCCCTACGTGTCCGAGGCCGGCGAGCGCGGCCCCTTCGTGGAGCCCGCCGCGCGCGCCGGCTTCGTGGGGCTGAACGCGGGGCACGGCTTCGGCGATCTGATGCGCGGGGTCTACGAGGGCCTCGCCTTCGCCGCGCGCGACTGCTTTGACGCCATGGGCGGCGCGCCCGGCGAACTGCGCCTCACCGGCGGCGCCGCGCGCAGCGCCGCGCTGCGCCGCATCTTCGCCGCCGCGCTGGGGGCCGGGGTGCGCGTTTCGGCGCGCGCCGAGGCCGGGGCGGCGGGGGCGGCGATGATGGCCAGCGCCGCCATCGGCGCCAGCGACGGGGTCGAGCCCTGCGCCGCGACCTGGGCGACCCCGCTGCTGGGCGATCTGGAACCCCCGGATCCGGCGCTGGCGGCGATCTATGACGAAACCTATCCGGCCTATCTGGCGGCGCGCGCCGCGCTGCGTCCGGTCTGGAAATCCATGGCCGATCGGGCCGGGAGCGACGCATGACCATCCAGAAGCCCGCTCAAAACCCCACCGTGGCGATCATCGGCGATCTGTTCATGCTGCCCGAGATCTTCCGCGACAGGATCGAGGCGGCCTGCGGCGCCGGGCTGCGCTATCGCGAGATGCGTCAGAACTGGCCCGATGAGCCCGTGGAGCACGGCTATGCGGCCCCGGGCATGGACGGGTTGAAGGAATACTTTGGCGACGCCGATGAAATCGTTGATTTCATTGGCGATGCGGAAATCCTCGTCACCCATCTCGCGCCCATGTCGGCGGCGATGATGGACCGCCTGCCCGGCCTGCGGCTGCTGGCGGTGTCGCGCGGCGGCCCGGTCAATATCGACATGACCGCGGCGCGGGCGCGCGGGCTGAAGGTGGTCAACGTCCCCGGGCGCAACGCCTCGGCGGTGGCCGAATTCACCATCGGCGCGATCATCGCCGAAACCCGGCTGATCCGCGCCGGGCACGAGGCCCTGCGCAACGGGGTCTGGCGCGGCGATCTCTATCGCGCCGACCGCGCCGGGCGCGAGATCAACGAGATGACCATCGGGGTGATCGGCTACGGCAACGTGGGCGCGAAGGTGGTGACGCTGCTGCGCGCCTTCGGGGCCCGGGTGCTGGTCTGCGACCCCTATGTGCAGCTCTCGCCCGAGGATCGCCTGGCCGGGGTCGAACACGTGGCGCTGGACGCGCTGCTGGAAAAATCCGACGTGGTGTCCCTGCACCCCCGCGTCACCGAGGAGACCCGCGCCATGATGGACGCGGCGGCCTTCGCGCGCATGAAACCCGGCGCGGTGTTCGTCAACACGGCGCGCGGGCCGCTGGTCGATTATGACGCGTTGCACGCGGCGCTCGTCTCCGGCCATCTGGGCGGCGCCATGCTTGAAACCTTCGCCGTCGAACCCGTCCCCGCCGATCTGCCGCTGCTGAAGCTGCCCAACGTGACGCTGACCCCCCATATCGCCGGCGCGTCGCTGCGCACCGTCACCTTCGCCGCCGAACAGGCCGCCGAGGAGGTGCGCCGCCATCTCGCCGGGCAGCCCCCGGCGAACCCCTGCTGATCAAGCCCCGCGGCGCGCCGCACCCGGCGAGAGGAGTCAAGACCGTGACCGAACCATCCGGCATCGTTGATGTCTTCGTCATCGGCGGCGGCATCAACGGCGCCGGGATCGCGCGCGACGCGGCGGGACGCGGGCTGTCGGTCACCCTGTGCGAAAAGGGCGATCTCGCCGAACACACCTCATCGCGCTCGGGCAAGCTGATCCATGGCGGGCTGCGCTATCTCGAATACTATGAATTCCGCCTGGTGCGCGAGGCGCTGATCGAACGCGAGGTGCTGCTGCGCGCCGCGCCGCACATCATCTGGCCCATGCGCTTCGTGCTGCCCCACAGCCCCGCCGACCGGCCCGCCTGGCTGATCCGGCTGGGGCTGTTTCTCTACGACCATCTGGGCGGGCGCAAGCTGCTGGCGGGCACGCGCGCGCTGGATCTGCGCAGCGCCCCCGAGGGCGCGCCGATCAAGCCCGAATACCGCAAGGCCTTCGAATACTCCGACTGCTGGGTCGATGACGCGCGGCTGGTGGCGCTGAGCGCGCTGGACGCCGCCGAGCGGGGCGCCGAGGTGCTGACCCGCACGGCCTGCCTGTCGGCGCGGCGCGAGGCCGGGCTGTGGGTCCTGCGCCTGCGCGACGCCGCCGGGGGCGAAACCACGCGCCGCGCCCGGGCGCTGGTCAACGCCGCCGGCCCCTGGGTCAATGACGTGATCGGCCGCGTCGCCGGGGCCAACGCCGCGCGCAAGGTGCGGCTGGTGAAGGGCAGCCACATCGTCACCCGGAAATTCTGGGAGGGCGAACAGGCCTATCTGGTGCAGAACCACGACCGCCGGGTGATTTTCGTCAACCCCTACGAGGGCGACAAGGCGCTGATCGGCACCACCGACATCCCCTATGACGGCGCCCCTGAGGACGCCGCCCCCGACGAGGCCGAAATCGCCTATCTGCTGGCGGCGGTGAACCGTTATTTTCGCAATCAGCTGACAAGGGCGGATGTGCTGCACGCGTTCTCCGGGGTGCGCCCGCTGCAGGATGACGACGAGGCCAATCCCAGCGCCGTCACCCGCGACTACGAATTCGACCTCGACGGCCAGCCGGGAGAGGCGCCCCTGCTGTCGGTGTTCGGGGGCAAGATCACCACGTTCCGCCGTTTGTCGGAACAGGCGATGGGCCGGCTGCGGCCGTATTTCGGCGACATGGCGCGGGACTGGACCGCCGCCGCCGCCCTGCCCGGCGGCGACATCCCCGGCGCGGATTTCGCCGGTTTTCGCGACGCGCTGGCGCGGCGGCATCCATGGGCGCCGGACACGCTGATCGGCCATTATGCGCGGCTCTACGGCACGCGCGCCGAGGCGCTGCTGGCGGGCGCCGGGTCGCTGGACGGGCTCGGGCGCCGCTTCGGCCCGGATTTTCACCAGCGCGAGGCGGAATATCTGATCGCCGCCGAATGGGCCCGCGCCCCCGAGGACATACTTGAACGCCGCACCAAGCACGGGCTGCGCATGAGCGCCGGGGAGATACGGGATTTCGCGGATTGGCTCCGCCGGACCGGCGGGCAATGCGCCCCGGCCGAAAACCACGCCGCAAGGCGCTGATCCCCCTGAAAAACAGCCGAATCCGGCGCCGACGCAGGGCGAGAAAGGGCCTGGCGCAGCCCGCCGTCGCGGCCCCGTATGGGCGGGCGACGGCAACGCTGTCGGGTGATGCGGCCGGGGCGGCGTTCGACGATAGGGCGAACACCGCGTCGCCCTCGGCCAGCGTCGAGGCCGTCCGCCGGCTGGTCCCCGAGGCCGCGCAAGACTTCGCCGCCAGCCCGGCGGCGCCGGGCGATTGCGCGCTGATCGCGCTCGACGGGCTGCATGCGGCGCATGACGCCATGCGCGGCCAGACGTTCAATCCCGACGCGTTGTCCAATCTCGCGCTTGACCCGCCGCCCCGAAAGCTGCTTGTGGTGAAACCCGGCGATCATGTCCAAGGCGGCTTCGCCGCGATCGCGTCTCACATCCCGAATGCGGCGGCGAACGGCCCCCTGTCCCAACGCCCCCGCGCCAACGCCCATGCGCGGCTGACGCCCCCGATACGGCCGATCGTCGCCGCCCCGCGCACCCCCGGAGGCTGAGCCCGTGTTTCCCGAAATCGACACCCCCGCCGTGCTGATCGACATGGACGTGGCCGAGGCCAACATCGCCCGCTATCAAGCCTATTGCGACGGCTGGGGCATCGCCCTGCGCCCCCATGTCAAGACCCACAAGCTGGTTACGCTGGCGCGCCGCCAGATCGCGGCGGGCGCCGTGGGGATCACCTGCCAGAAGATCTCCGAGGCCGAAGCGATGATCGCCGACGGCGGCGTTGACGACGTGCTGATCACCTACGACATCCTCGGCGCGACGAAGCTGGCGCGGCTGCGGGCGCTGGCGGGCCGGGTGCGCCTGACGGTGACGGCCGACAATCCGGAGGTGGTCGCGGGGCTGTCCGGCGCCTTCGCCGACGCCCCCGCGCCGCTGCCGGTGATGGTGGAATGCGACACGGGCGCCGGGCGCTGCGGCGTGCAGACCCCGGACGCGGCGCGCGATCTGGCGCTGGCCATCGCCGCGGCCCCGGGGCTGGCGTTCGCCGGGCTGATGACCTACCCGCCGGCGGGCGGCGGCGGCGCGCTGCAGGACTGGCTCGCGCGCGCGAAAAAGCTGTGCGAGGCGGCGGGGCTGCGCGTGGCCGCGGTCTCGGGCGGCGGCTCGCCGGACATGTGGCGCGCCCATGAAATCCCGGTGGTCAGCGAATACCGCATCGGCACATATGTCTACAACGACCGCTCGCTGGCGGCGGCGGGCGTCTGCGGCTGGGACGACTGCGCGCTGAGCGTGCTGGCGAGCGTGGTCTCCACCCCCGCGCCGGGCCGCGCCATCATCGACGCCGGGTCCAAGACGCTGACCTCCGACCTGCTGGGGCTGGAGGGGCACGGGCATGTGCTCGGCCGCCCCGACATCGCCATCGACCAGCTGTCCGAGGAGCACGGGCGCCTGACCGCGGCCGGGCCGATCGGTCTGGCGGTCGGCGACCGGGTGCGGATCGTGCCCAACCACGCCTGCGTGGTCAGCAACCTGTTCGACGAGGTGATCGCGCTGCGCGGCGACGCCGTCATCGGCCCGGTCCCCGTGGCGGCGCGCGGTCAGGTCTGGTGAAACCCGCGCCGGGCGCAACGGTTTCAATGACATATCTTCAACGGCGCCGCCGTGCTGAAGCCGGAATTCGCCCCGCTTGGCGCCGCGATCCGCAATGCAACATGGCGACCACGCGGCGCCGGGCAAGTCGAACCCTGAATGTCGCGCGCTGCAATGCCGAGAAACCGAAAAACGTTCATCAGGCATTACTGGCGCGTCATTCAGCGTCGCCCGCCCCGGCGCGCCGCGCTCTGCGGGCATCGCGATCCATGCGAGAAACACCTTGACGGATATTGCCGGCATCGAACACGGTGCACGGGTCGAGCGCGCCGCAACCCAATAAGATCACAATTGGATTTGTCCAGAATCGCGACGCCCCGCAGGGAGAAATTCGCATGAACCTCAGACCAGACCCCACGTTTCACCCATCGCCGAAACTGGCCATGGAGGCCCCGGCCGAAACCCTGGCCTACACGCTGATGCTCAGCCCCGACGCCTCGCAGCCCGACGGGCTTGCGGTCATCGACGTGGATCCGGGCTCGGCGGAGTACGGCAAGGTCGTGCATACGGTGATCATGCCCAACAAGGGCGACGAATTTCACCATTTCGGCTGGAACGCCTGTTCGTCGGCGCTGTCGCCGCTCAGCGGCCACGCGTTTCTGGAACGGCGCTACCTGATCATCCCCGGCATCCGGTCCTCGCGCATCTACGTCATCGACGTGAAGGGCGGGCCGAAGGCGGCGAAGATTCACAAGATCATCGAACCCGAGGAAGTGTTCGCCAAGACCGGCTATTCGCGCCCGCACACCATCCATTGCGGGCCCGAGGGGATCTATGTCTCCACCCTTGGCGGCGGCGGCGAGGACGGCACCGACGGCCCCCCGGGCATCTTCATAATGGATTGCGAGACCTTCGACGTCATCGGCCGCTACGAAATGGACCGCGGCGAACAGGACAAGCATTACGATTTCTGGTGGAACCTGCCGCGCGACTACATGGTGTCGAGCGAATGGGGCCTGCCGCCGCAATACGAAAACGGCATCGTGCCCGAACAGCTGCTGTCCAACAAATACGGCCACAAGCTGCATTTCTGGGATCTGAGCGCGCGCAAGAACGTGCAGACCATCGATCTGGGGGCCAATCACCAGATGGCGCTGGAGGTCCGCCCCGCCCATGATCCGGTGAAGGAATACGGATTTCTCGGCGTGGTGGTGGACACCGAGAATCTCGAAGGTTCGATCTGGACCTGGTGGCGCGAGGACGGCAAGTTCCACATCAAGAAGACCGCCGCCATCCCGCCCGAACCCGCCGAGGCCGACGACCTGCCGGAACTGCTCAAGGGGTTCGGCGCGGTGCCGCCGCTGGTCACCGACATCGACCTGTCGCTGGACGACAAGTATCTTTACGTGGCCTGCTGGGGCACAGGCGAGCTGCGCCAATACGACGTGACCGACCCCATGGCCCCGAAGCTGACCGGGACCGTGCAGGTGGGCGGGATCACCCGCAAGGCGAAGCATCCGGGCGGCCATGACTTCAAGGGCGGACCGCAGATGCTGGAAATCAGCCGCGACGGCAAGCGGGTCTACTGGACCAACTCGCTGTATTCGACCTGGGACGATCAGTTCTACCCCGACGGCGTGCCCGCGGCCATGGTCAAGGCCGATGTGGGCGCCGATGGCGGGCTGACGCTGGACAAGGATTTCTGGGTCGAGTTCCCCGAGGGCTACCGCGCGCACCAGATCCGGCTCGAAGGCGGCGACTGTTCGACCGACAGCTTCTGCTACCCGTCAGCCTGACCCTTGCCTGACCTGATATCGACCACGGCCGGCCTGTGGCTGGCCGTGGCGGCGAGCGGCCTGTATCACGGCCTCAACCCCGGCATGGGCTGGCCGCTGGCGGTGTCCGCGGCGCTGATGGACCGCAGCGGATCGGCGCTTTTCCGGGCGCTGGCGGCGCTGGCGGTCGGGCATTTCCTGGCCATGCTGGCGATCCTGCTGCCCTTCGCCTTCCTGTTCGGGCTGGTGGAATGGCAGCGCGAAATCCGCATCGGCGCCGGGCTCATCGTCATCGCGCTGGGGGTCTGGATCCTGTTCAACCGCCGGCATCCGCGGTTCCTGTCGCGGATCCCGCCCTCGCGGCTGGCGCTGTGGTCGTTCCTGGTGGCGCTGGCCCATGGCGCCGGGCTGATGCTGGTGCCGATCTATCTCGGCCTCTGCGGCGCCGACGAGACCGACGTCGGACATGCGGCCGCCTCGCTGATCATGTCGCGCGCCGCCGGCCTGTCGCTGGCGGTGGCGGTGCTGCACACCGCGGCGATGATTTCGGCGGGCGGCGGCGCGGCCTTTGTCGTCTATCGCTGGTTCGGGCTGAAATACCTGACCCGGGGCTGGTTCGACCTCGACCTGCTCTGGGCCCTCAGCCTGATCCTGGTCGGCGGCATCGGCCTGACGGCGGCGCTCTGGCAATGATCCCCGGGGCCCGCCCGATGTCAGGCGGCGGGCCGGTCGCGCCGCGCGCACAGGGCCTTCAGCGCCTCCGCGCCCACGGGGTCGCGCGCCTGCATCGGGACCACCGCGAACCGGTTTGACAGGCCGTCGCGCACCGCGGCGATCTGCGCCCGCTCGGCCGCGGCGCGGCGGCGCAGCAGCGGGTGGCCGGTCCCGGCCGCCGCCAGGCTGGCGTTGACGATCCAGGCCCAGGGCTCGATTCCGGCCCGGCGCAGGTCGTCCTGCAGATGCGCCGCCTCCAGCACCGGGGTGGTCTCCGGCAGGGCGACGATCACGATCTTGGTCCGGGCGGGATCCTGAAGCCGCATCATCGGCGTCACCATGCGCGCCTGACGCGTCGCGTCCGCATGGCGCAGGATGTCCTTGTGATAGGACCCCGTGGCGTCGAGCAGCAGCAGCGTGTGCCCGGTCGGCGCCGTGTCCATGATCACGAAGCGTTTCGCGCTTTCGCGGATCACCCGGGAAAACGCCTGAAACACCGCGATCTCCTCGGTGCAGGGGGATCGCAGGTCCTCCGCCAGCATCGCCCGCGCCTCGGCGTCGAGATCCCCGCCCCTGGCGGCCATGATCTGGTCGCGATAGCGCGCGGTCTCCGCCGCCGGATCAATGCGGCTGACGCGCAGGCCGGGCTGATCGCCGGCCAGGGTCTCGGCCACATGGGCGGCGGGATCGGTGGTGGTCAGCAGCGCGTCATGGCCGCGCGCGGCCAGTTCGCAGGCCACGGCGGCGGCCAGCGTGGTCTTGCCGACGCCGCCCTTGCCCATGAACATCACCAGCCCCTTGCCCTGCGCCTCGATGCCATCCACCAGCGCATCAAGCGACGGGTATTCCCGCCCCCCGGGGGCTTCGGGGGCGCGCGGGGCCTCGGGGGCGCGCGGGGCCTCGGGCGCGCCCGCCGCGAACCGCTTCAGCGCCGCGAGCCCGACCAGGTTTTCCGAGCGCAGCGCGAAAACCTCGCGCGGCAGGGCGGCGATCTGCGGCGCCATCTCCGCCAGCGCCGCCCGTTCGCGCCTGAGCAGCGCGGCGGCAAGCGGGTCGCCCGCCGCAGCCGTCGCCATCATGCCGTTGACGGCAAGCTGCTGGTTGGCGATGCCGATCGCGGCCAGTTCGACCGCGGTGCGCGCCACCTCCGCCAGCGCCGCGCGCCGGGGCCGCGCCACCAGCACCAGCCGCGTCGCCGCCCCGTCCGCCAGCCGGTCGACGGCGGCGGCGTAGCGGGCGCGCTGCTTCTCCAGCCCGGCCAGCGGTCCGAGGCAGGAGGCGTCGCCCCGGCCCGCCTCCAGAAACCCGGTCCAGGCGCCCGGCAGCTTCAGCATGCGGATCGTGTGCCCGGTGGGCGCGGTGTCAAACACCACATGATCGTAGCGCGCCGCCAGACGGTCATCGGTCAGCAGCGCGGTGAATTCGTCAAAGGCGGCGATCTCGGTGGTGCAGGCGCCGGACAGCTGCTCCTCGACGCTGCGCAGCGCCGCCTCGGGCAACACGCCGCGCATGGGCCCGACGATGCGCTCGCGGTATTTGGCGGCGGCCCGCTCGGGGTTGATCTCGATGGCGTCGAGCCCCGGAACCGCGGCGATCGGGGTGATCCGGTCGCCGATCGCGGTTTCGAACGCCTGACCGACATTGGAGGCCGGATCGGTGCTCACCAGAAGCACGGCCTTGCCCCGCGCCGCCAGATCGACGCTGGTCGCGCAGGCGAGCGAGGTCTTGCCGACGCCGCCCTTGCCGGTGAAGAACACGAATTTAGGCAGGTCTTTGAACATGGCGCAGATCGCTTTTCGTCAGGGTTTCGGTGTCGGGCTCAGCAGCAGCCGCCGCCCGCCGGGGATTCGCCGCCGCAGCAGCCGGATGCGCGCGCCGGGGCCTCCTGCGACGCGCCTTTCGCTGCGGACGGGCCGTCGACGCCGGCCATGTCCGCCAGTTCGTCGCGCGCCGGATAGCGCCCGGCGGCGGCGAGGTCGTCCCCGACCAGGATCACCGGCAGCCCCTCGACGCCGGCGCTTTCCAGCACCGCCTTGACCCGGTCATTGGCGGCGAAAGCGGCCGGGTCATGCGCGAGGTTGATGCGCGTCACCGCCACGCCGCGCCGCTTCAGCCAGTCGAGATCACCGGCGAAACGCGCCAGTTTCGGATCGACCTGCGGCCCGCACACGCCGGTGTTGCAGCACATTGCGGGGTCAAAAACCGTAAGTGATTTCATTTGCCTGTTCCTGTTTGTCGAGCAACCGCGCCGGCAAGGCGATCCATCGCCGCCGCCAGTCTGGCGCGGGTGCAGGCGAAGTTGAGCCGGGCGAACCCCTCGCCCTCGGGTCCGAAAGCCTCGCCGCGCGTGACCGCCCAGCCGGCCCTTTCGCGCAGAAACGCCGTCAGCTCCGGCGGCGCGAGCCCGAGGCCGCGAAAATCCAGCCATGCCAGAAACGTGCCCTCTGGCTCGATCAGGCTCACGCCGGGAATCTCGTCAAGGCGCGCCCGCGCCAGCGCCAGATTGTCCTGCAGATAGGCCAGCGCCGCGTCCAGCCACGGACCGCCCTCGGTATAGGCGGCCTGCATGGCGACGCTGGCGAAGGCGTTGTTCTTGTTGACCGTCAGGCGGCTGTTCTCGACCTGAAACGCGCGCCGGCGGGCCGGGTCGGCGATCACCGAAAAGGCCGTGCAGCAGGCGGCGATGTTGAAGCTCTTGGCCGGCGACAGACAGGTGATCGCAGTCGCGGCATGGGCGGGGCCGAGCGAGGCGAACGGCGTGAAGCGCCGCCCGGGAAACGCCAGATCGCCATGGATCTCGTCCGCGACCACGAGCACGCCGTGGCGCAGGCAGATCTCGCCGAGCCGCAGCAATTCCTCGCGGCTCCAGACCCGCCCAACCGGATTATGCGGGTTGCAAAGATAGATCATGCGCGCGTCGGGCGCGGCGGCCAGCCGCTCCAGCCCGTCGAAATCCATCGCATGGCGCCCGTCGCGCAGGATCAGCGGGTTGGCGATCGTCCGACGGCCGTTCTCGCGCGCCACGTCGAAGAAATCGAAGAAGACCGGCGGCTGCACGATGATGCCGTCGCCGGGCCGCGTGAACAGCGCGGCGGCGATGGCGAGAATGTTGAGCACGTTGGGCGCGCGCAGCACATGCGCCGCCTCGACCCGCCAGCCATGGCGCGATTCCAGCCAGCCCAGCAGCGCCGGAACCAGCCCGTCGGGCACGGCCTCGTAGCCGAACACGCCGTGATCGAGGCGCGCCTGCAAGGCGGCGCGCACCGGCGGCGGCGCGCGAAAATCCATGTCCGCCACCCCGGCGGCGAACAGGTCGTCGCCCCCCGGCCCCAGCAGCTTCGCATGGGTCTTGAGCGCAGGGACGCGGCGGCGGTCGATCTCGGCGTCGAAGGGCGAGGCGCTCATGCCCGCGCCCAAAGCGGCTTTTCGTCCAGCAGCCAGTTGAAGAACAGCGTGGCCAGCACGGCGGCGACCAGCTGCACCGCCACGAAGGCGGCGATGCTGGCCGGCTCGATCCCGGCGAAGGTGTTCGAAAACCCCCGCGCGACGGTCACCGCCGGATTGGCGAAGGACGTCGACGAGGTGAACCAGTAGGCGGCGGTTACGTAGAGCCCCACCGCCAGCGGCGCCGCCTCGGGCCGCGCCTTCAGGCAGCCCAGGATGGCGCCGATCAGCCCGAAGGTGGCGACGAATTCGCCGACCCACTGGCCAAGGCCGCCGCGCGCCGTGGTCGAGGGGTCGATCAGCGGGTTGTCGAACATCACATGGGCCACCAGCACCCCGGCGACGCCGCCCGCGATCTGCGCGGCGCCGTAGAACGCCGCTTCTCGCGCCGCGATCTCCCGGCGGATGGCGAAGGCCAGCGTCACCGCCGGATTGAAATGCGCGCCGGAGATCGGGCCGAACACCAGGATCAGCACAACCAGGATGGCCCCGGTGGGGATGGTGTTGCCCAGCAGGGCGATGGCCACGTTGCCCCCCGCCAGCCGCTCGGCCATGATGCCGGACCCGATCACCGTCGCCAGCAGCGAAAACGTCCCCAGCCATTCGGCCGTCAATCGTCGGATCATCGCCCGTCCCCCGAAAACCCCGGCGCCCGCCGCAGCGCCGCGCAATAGGCGTCCGCGTCGACATTGCCGCCGGTGGCGACCACGGCGACGGTCCTGCCCGCGACATCGACCCGACCGGCCAGCACCGCCGCCAGACCCACCGCCGCGCCCGGTTCGATGACGACGTTGAAATGCGTGAAGGCGAAGGCCATGGCCATGCGCGCCTCGTCGTCGCTGACGGTCAGCGCCCCGGCCAGCAGCCGCTGGTTGATCGGAAATGTCAGCGCCCCGGGGATGTCGGTCATGATCGCGTCGCAAATGGTTGTCCGGCCCTTCGGATTGGCCAGCCGCCGCCCCGCCTTCAGCGACCGCGCGGTGTCGTCGAAATCTTCGGGCTCGACGCCGAAGACCCGGGTCGCGGGCGACAGCGCCGCCATGACGATCGCGCTCGCCGCGGTCAGGCCGCCGCCGCCGCAGGGCGTCAGGATCATGTCCGGCGCGGCGCCCTGTTCCAGCACCTCCAGCGCCACGGTCCCCGCCCCCGCCAGCACCCGCAGGTCCTCGTTGGGCGGGGTCATGACCCTGTCGCATGCGGCATGAACCCGCTCGGCGACCGCCTCGCGGGTTTCGGCGGCGCGGTCATAGGTGACGATCTCGGCGCCCAATTCGCGGGTGCGGGCCATTTTCGTTCGCGGCGCGTCCGCGGGCATGACGATCAGCGCCGTCGTGCCCAGCAGCCGCGCCGCCAGCGCCACCGCCTGCGCGTGATTGCCCGAGGAACAGGCGATGACGCCGCGCGCCTTCTGGTCGTCGGTCAGCTGGCGCATGCGGTTATAGGCGCCGCGAAACTTGAAGGCGCCGGTGCGCTGCGCGGTCTCGGCCTTGATCAGCAGCCGCGCGGACAGCATGGCGTTGACATCGGGATTTTCCAGCAACGGCGTGCGGATCGCCACCCCGCCAAGCGCCGCCGCCGCGTCCCGCACATCGTCGATGCGCGGGGCGCACGCCCACTGATCGCTGGCACTGTCGGTCATGGCGGCGGCGTCCCGGCTGCAATTCAATTCGGTATTCGCCGAAATATCGAACAAACCCGGCGCATTGTCAAGTTTCGATATTTCGGGTAATGTCAAATTATGGATCAGAACAGGGCGATCGAGGCTTTCGCGGCGCTGGCGCAGGAAACGCGCCTGGCGATCTACAGAATGCTGGTGCGCGAGTCGCCGCGCGCCTTGCCGGTCGGGGACATCGCCCGCCGGCTCGCCATCCCGCCCTCGACGCTTTCGGGGCATCTCGCGATCCTGCGCCGCGCCGGCCTGCTGGGATCCGAACGGCGCCAGCGCGAAATCCTCCATTCAGCCAATATTTCGGCGATGAACGATCTGATCGGCTTCATGCTGGAGGATTGCTGCAACGGGCAGGTCGAGAACTGCGCCCGCATCCTGACCCTGCTGGACGCGCGCGCCGATTGACCGCCGGCGCGGCGCGAACCGCGCCGGAGTCGCGATCGCCGCGTCAGCCCTCCCCGACGAACGAGCCCACGGTGCGCAGGGCCCCGTCCAGCGCCGCGCCGGCCTCGTCCTGCAGCGCCGCGTCGCGCAGGCGGCGGATCCAGTCGGCGGCGTCCTCGCGCCCGGCCAGCAGGGCGGCGGCCCCGCAGACGCGGTCGAATTTCGACAGCCCGCGGGCGTGGGTGTCGGAATAGCCCTTGATCAGCCGGCGGCAGCGCAGCAGTTCCACCGCCAGATCGTAGTTTTCGGCGACATGACCCATGGCCAGCGCCAGCCAGGCCTCCATATGCGCCGTCTCGCGCGCATGGCGCAGGGTTTTAAGCCGCCAGGACCGGCGCCCGCCCAGGGCGTGCAGCGCCAGAAACCCGACAATCCGGTTGGAGCGCAACCGACGCCCGCCGCCAAGCAACCGCCCGATCAGCGCCGCGCGGCGCGCGTCGGCCTCCACCCAGGCGCCGAGGCGGGGCGGCATCAGGCCGATGATTTCTTCGGCCCGGGGGTGGAAATACTCGGTCAGCCGCAACTGCTGTTCGGGGCGCAGCGCCATCTCCCGGTCGATGCGGCGGAAGCGGGCGGCGCGGGTCTTGAGGTCGGCGACCTTGATCAGATCGTCATAGGCCATGGCGTTGGCGAGGTGCTTTGCGGCCTCGCGGGTCAGGACATGCCCGCGCGCGGCGTCGTCCCGCGCCAGCACCCCTTCGATCCGGTCGAGATAGGCGGCGCCATAGGCGACATCCTGAAAATCCACGACCTTTCGCAGCCCGGCTTCCACCATGGGCCGGGCTGCCTCGGGCAGGGTCGCGACCCGCGCGCACAACGCCCGCCAGCCGTCCAGCAGCGCCGCCGGACCGGTGACGCCGGGCGCGGTCTCCTCCGCCGGCGCGTCGGGGCGCGCCGGCGCGTCGGGCGCCGTCGCGCGGGCGAGATCATAGGCGGCGGCGAAAGCTTTCAGGCTCGACTCAACGCCCCGCCCCCCGGCGCGGATCGCCGCCTCGTACGCCTCGCGCGCGAAAGGCAGCCGCCCGGCGGCGGCGAGCGCCCCGAACAGGCTCGCCGAGATCACCGAGCCGTTGTCCAGCGCCACCTGCTCCAGATCCAGCAGCACCAGCTGGCGCGCCGCCAGTTCCAGCGCCGCGCGCACCTCGTCGGAATCGGCGATGCCATCCCCCGGCGCGGTCTTTTCGGACACCGCCAGCGCCCGGTGGGTCGAGGCGATCAGCGTGGTGCGGTCCGGGGTGACGAAGCCGCGCATCACCGCGCGCCCGGCCTCCATCATCTCGGCGGCGATGACGATGTCCACGTCCCCGGCCGCCGGGGCCAGCGAAAACACCGGCGCGCCGCCCCCGCCGGCGGCGGCCATCTCCACATAGTAGATCGTCGCCCCGGTGCGCTGCGCCACCCCGGCCACCGAGGTCGCCTGACAGGCGCAGCCCGCGGCGCGGGCCATGGATTCGATCCAGTTGGTGAGCACGCCGCCGCCCTGCCCGCCCACGGCCATCACCGCCAGCTTCAGGATGCCGTCGAACCCGGGCGTCGGGCGGTCGTCCGCGCCCGCCTGACTGCGGTCATGCCGGGTCAAATCCGCGTGTCTCCGAAATTCAGCCGCGCCGCGCCGCGCCGCGTTTGCAGCCAGCCGATCAGCCGCGCCTGGGCCGCGCCCCACCAGCGTTCCAGCGCGCCGGGATTATGCACCACCTCGGCGCGGTAGAAGGAGGGGCAGAGGATCGCCGCATCCGCCACCTCGCCGCAATTGCCGCAGCCGACGCAGGTCTGGTCGATGCTGGCCACCGGGTCGTCGCGCAACGGATCGTCGAGCCGCTTCAGCGACAGCGAGGGGCAGCCCGACAGGCGGATGCAGGCGTGATCGCCGGTGCAGATGTCCTCGTCCACGCCAAAGCGCGGGACCGCCACCCGGCGGCCCTCGCGCATCGCCGCGGCGCGCTGGGGCTTTTCCCGGCGCTGGCGGTTCAGCATGCATTCCGAGGCGGCGATGATCACCTTGGGCCCGTCGTAATCGGTGCTCAGGGCCTCCTCGATCACCGCGCGCATGGCGGGCACGTCATAGGTGCGGTCGATCTGGCGCACCCATTTGACGCCGACGCCCTCCAGGGCCTTGGAAATCGGGTTGTTGGTGGATTTGCTCGGGTTGCGCGCCCGCGACGACAGCACGTCCTGCCCGCCGGTGGCCGCCGAATAGAAATTGTCGACGATGATCGCCACGGAATCCGAACGGTTGTAGACCATGTTGCCGATCGAGGATGACAGGCCGTTATGCCAGAACCCGCCATCGCCGATGATCGAGATGGCGCGCCGCGCCCCGCCCCCGTCGAAGGCCGCGTTGGAGGCCGGCCCCAACCCGTAGCCCATGGTCGAGCCGCCGATCTCGAACGGCGGCAGGCAGGCGAACAGGTGGCAGCCGATATCGCCGGTGATCTGGTGGCGGCCGCGCGTCTGCTCCACCAGCTTCAGCGCCGCGAAGATCGGGCGTTCCGGGCAGCCGGTGCAGAACCCCGGCGGGCGGATCGGCACCACCGAAGACAGGTCCGGGATCCCGGGCGCCGCGGCGTTGGGGGCGCGCACCCGTCCGGGCAGCATGTCAGGGGCGTTGTCGCGCAGGAAACCGGTCACCGCGTCAAGCATCGCCTGCCCGGTGTATTCCCCGGCCCGGGGCAGCAGGTCCTTGCCCAACAGCCGCGTCGCCGCGCCGGCGCGATACAGCATGGCGCCCAGCGCCTGCTCGATGAATTCGGGCTGGCCCTCCTCGACCACCAGCAGCGCCTCCTTGCCCTTGCAGAAATCGAGGAATTCGTCCTGCACCAGCGGATAGGCGACGTTGAGCACGTAAAGCGGCAGATCGCTGGCGCCATGGATATCGGCGAGCCCGAGGCGCTGCAACGCCCGGATCACGCCATTATACATGCCCCCCTGCATGACGATCCCCACCGGGGCGCGCGCCGGGCCGAACACCTCGTTCAGCCCGTGTTCGGCGATGAAATCCTGCGCCGCCGGCCAGCGGGTCTTCACCTTGTCCTGTTCGTGGGCGTAGGACATGGGCGGCAGCACCACGCGGGAAAAATCCCGGCGCGGCGCGGCCAGCGCGTCGCGCACGCTCAGCGGCGGCCGGCGGTTGTCGCGCGTCTCGAAACTGCCGGTGACGTGGCAGGACCGGATGCGCACCATCAGCATCACCGGGGTGTTCGAAGCCTCGGACAATTCAAAACCCCGGGTCACCGCCCTGACGATCGAAGGCAGGTTGGGGCGCGGGTCCAGCAGCCAGAACTGGGATTTCATCGCGAAGGCGTGGCTGCGCTCCTGCATGATCGAGGAGCCCTCGCCGTAATCCTCGCCGACGATGATCAGCGCCCCGCCGGTGACCCCCGACGAGGCCAGGTTGGCCAGCGCGTCCGAGGCGACGTTGACCCCCACCGGCCCCTTGAAGGTGACCGCGCCGCGGATCGGGTAATGCACGCTGGCCGCCAGCATCGCCGCGGCCGCGGCTTCGGAGGCGTTGGCCTCATAGCGCACGCCCAGTTCGCCCAGCAGGTCCTGCGCGTCGGCCAGCACATCCATCAGGTGGCTTATGGGCGCGCCCTGATAGCCGCCCACATAGCCGACGCCGCTTTCCAGCAGCGCCTTGGTGATCGCCAGGATGCCCTCGCCGGTGAAGGTTTCGCCGGCGCCGAGCCGCAGGTGTTCGACCTCCGCCTTGAATGACCGCTCCGCCACGCGCCCGCTACCTCACTTCGCCGGGTCGCGCGCCGACCACAGGACCGGGCCGCCGCCGGCCTCGTAGGCCATGCCGTCGGGATAGGAGATCGCCTCCATCTGCAATCCCCAG
Source organism: Oceanicella sp. (assembly GCF_056449545.1). Taxonomy (NCBI): domain Bacteria; kingdom Pseudomonadati; phylum Pseudomonadota; class Alphaproteobacteria; order Rhodobacterales; family Paracoccaceae; genus Oceanicella; species Oceanicella sp. Next base: position 24,752 of record NZ_JBWOMN010000009.1, read on the forward strand.
GGCGCGAAGAAATACAGGATCGTCTGGCCCGCCGCCGGCCCCTCCTCGATTGGCAGCGGCCCCAGCAGGGTGCGGATGCCATTGGCGTCGAAATAGGCTTTTGCGGCGGCGATGTCATCGAAATAGAACGCCAGATGATGGCCGCCGATGTCGCTGTTGCGCAAGGTCGGGCTGGCCTGGTCGGGGGCCGCGTAGTCGAACAGCTCGACATTGGCGCCATTGCCGCAGCGCAGCTCGGTGATGCGGTTGATCACCGCCCGGGGGTCCACGTCCAGCAGGTCTTGCATGAACGTGCCCTCGTCGTCGCGGAACGGGCCGAAGCTGGTGGCCTCGACGCAGCCCAGAACCCCGGTGAAGAAATCGACGGCCTGCGCCAGATCCGGCACCGTCAGCCCCACATGGTCCATGCCCCGCATCCCCGGGACCGGTTCGGCCCGCGCGACCGCCGCCATCGACAGCGCCGCGGCGCCGGCGACCAGAACGGCCCTTCGCATCAAGCTTTTCTTGGTTCTCGTCATGGTGTCGTCTCCCTAGAAGTCGTGTTTTCTTATGTTGGCCAGAATCGCCTGCAGCGTGCCGACGAAGGCGCGGCGCTCGTCCCGCCCGATGCCATCGAACATCTGTTCGTAGAACGCCGACATGTGCGGCCACAGGCGCTCATAGGCATTTCGCCCGGCATTGGTGAGGAACAGGCGCGTGGCGCGGCTGTCCTCGGCGTCGGTTTCCCGGCGCACCAGCCCGTCGCGACACAGCGCATCCACGGCGCGGCTGAGGGTGGAGGGCTCGACCACCGCATAGACCGACAGGTCGCGGATCAGCAGGCCGTCGATCACCGACAGCACCGCCAGCGATCGCATCTGCGGCGTGGTCAGCCCCAGCTTGGCCATCTCGTCGCGCAGGCTGGCGTTGTAGCGCCCCATGATCCGGTTCATCAGATAGGGCGCGAAATTGTCCAGCCCGATCTCGCCGAGGCGCGGCGCCGCGGCGTTCGCGCCCGCCGCCGGGCTGGCCAGCCGTTCCCCCCTGGCGCTCATGCCCCCAGCCTTTTGGCCAGATTGAACCCCGATCCGCCGCCCAGCCCCGGCCCGGGATGGGTCGAGGCGCCGATATGGTGCAGGTTGCGCACCGGCGTGGCGTCGTTCACTGAATCCGCGAAGGGCCGCCAGATGAAGAACTGATCTATGGAACAGGCGCCGCCATAGGGGTCGCCGCCCACCAGATTGGGGTTCATCGCCGCCAGATCGGCGGGCGACAGGGCGCGGCGCGCCAGCTTGATGGCGTGGAAATTGCGAATATGGCGCGCCAGGATCGCCTCGATGCGATCGGCGAAGGCCTCGCGCACGGTCTCGTCCCAATCGGGGCCGGATGCGATCTCGCCCGCCGCGTCGCCCTTGATCGCGCGCGGCGCGTCGGGGATCTGCAGCCACAGGATCGCCTTGCCCGCGGGACAGCGCGACGGATCCAGCCGGTGCGGCTGGCCGACGCAGATCGTGGGGGTTTCGGGCAGCATGCCGCGTTCGGCCTCGTTGGCGGATTTGGACACCGCGTCGAGGCCGTCGCTGAGATGGATCAGCGCCACGTCCGCCAGCCCCTCGGCGATCCAGTCCGGGTCGCCGTCCAGCGCGTAATGCAGCTGGAAATCACCGCGCCCGTGGCGGAAATCCCGCGCCGCGCGCCGCTGGTCCGGGCCGGCCGAATCGCGCAGCAGCCGCTCGTAAAGCTGCCCCGGCGCCACCGAGGCCGCCACATGCCTGGCGCGGATCTCCTCGCCCCCGGCGGTCACAACCCCCGCGGCGCGGCCGTTTTCCACCAGAATGCGGTCCGCATCCGTGTTGCAGCGAACCTCGCCGCCATTCGCCTCGATCAGCGCGCGGAAGGCGTCGCCCGCCCGCCCGGCGCCGCCCTTGACCACCGGCGCGCCGGCGGCCTCCAGCGCGAAGGCCACGACCTTGCCCATCTGCGCCGAACAGGCGCTTTCCGGGGTCAGCCCCACATGCAGCGCCCAAGGCGCCCACAGCGCCCGCACGTCGTCGCTTCGATAGCTGGTTTCGAGCCAGCCCCGCGCCGGCGCCAGCGCCCGCCCGCCCCAGGCGGCGAGCCCGCGCAGACCCCGCCGCCACGCCTGCGCCGCCAGCAGCCGCGCCGTGGGCCAGGACCACAGCGCCCCGCCGAGCAGCGCGAACAGGAACGGCGCGTCCGCCTCGATCGCCGCGACATCCGCCACATGCGCGTCGCCGTCCCCCGGCGCCAGCGCGTTCATCGCCCGCCGGTTGGCCTCGCGATCGGTGCTCAGAACCAGCGCGCGACCATCGGGGCGCAGCACCGCCGTGGGTTGGGCCGTGCGGCAGAACTCCAGCCCGTGGCGCGCCAGATCGGCGCCCAGCGCGCCAAAGGCGGGCGAGGTCAGGAACAGCACGAAAGTCGCCGCCATCGCGTCATGGCGAAACCCCGGCAGGGTCAGCTCGTCGCTGCGCATGCAGCCGCCGGGGCGCGCGGCGCGCTCCAGCACCAGCACCCGCCGCCCCCTGGCCGACAGCATCGCCGCGGCCACCAGCGAATTGACGCCCGCGCCGATGAAGATGATCTCGGGGTCGGCCACCGCGCCCTAGCCCTTGGGGACCAGCGCCAGCGCCCGAATCGGGCTGCCGGTGCCGTGCTCGATCTTCAGCGGCGCGGCGATCAGGATCGCGCCCTTGGCCGGCAGGCTGCGCAGATTGGCCAGCGAGGCCAGCCCGAAGCGGTTGTTCTTGTGCAGCAGGTTATGGGCCGGATAGGGCGGGTCCATGCCCCCGGCCTGCCCGGCGTCGGTGCCGATGCATTGCGTGCCCCAGCCGACGACGCCCTTGCCGATCAGGTATTCGATGCAGTCGACGGTCGGCCCCGGCGAATGCGGGCCGGCCTCGTCGGCGTTCAGGAACGCCGCCTCGTCGTCGCCGCGCGAATCCCAGTCGCTGCGCATGACCGCCCATTCGCCTTCGCGGATCTCGCCGTGTTCGGCCTCCCAGGCCCTGACGCCGGCGGCGTCGAGCAGAAAGTCGGGGTCGGCGGCGGATTGCGCCGAACAGTCGATGACGTTGACCGGCGCCGCCAGCCGCTGCACGTCCAGCGTGTCGGTGAAGCCGTCGGGATGGTCCTTGCCGGTGATCCAGTGATGGGGCGCGTCGAAATGGGTGCCGGAATGTTCGCCCAGCACCATCCAGTTCCAGGCGAAGAACGGCCCGTCCTCGTCGTATTCCGAGATCTTGTGGATCTCGACCTTCGGCGTGTTCCTGGCGAAATCCGGCGGCAGCTGGATGATCGGCGTGCGCGGCCCGAGCACCCCGGTGCAATCCACCACCTCGACCTGACCCGACAACAGCAGATTGCCCAGATCCCCTACGATGTCCGATGCCTTCATGCGCCCTCTCCCGTGCTGGCTGATGTCCCGAAGCGGGGTGTCCGCCTTCGACTCAACACTAGACAAGTTTATATGCATTTGCAATTATCCAGTGAAGAGGGGGGCGCGAAAACATGACCACGGACCACGCAGACGCCATTTTCATCGGCGCGGGGCATAACAGCCTCGCCTGCGCGGCGCATCTTGCCGTCAAGGGGTGGCGCGTGGCGATCTTCGAAACCGCGGACGCGCCGGGCGGCGCGGTCAAGACCAGCGAACTGACCCTGCCCGGCTACCGCCATGACTGGGCGGCGATGAACCTGTCGCTGTTCGCGGGATCGGCGTTTCACAAGGAATATGGCGAGGAACTGGCCCGCCACGGGCTGGAATTCGCCCCCGCCGCGCACCCTTTCGCCAGCGTGTTCCCCGATGGGTCCTGGCTTGGCGTCAGCCATGACGCGGCCGCCACCACCGCGCGCATCGCCGCCCTGTCCGCCGCCGACGCCGCCGCCTGGCAGGCGCTGGGCGCCGGGTTCCCGGCAAGGGGCGAGAGCATCTTCAAGCTGCTCAACGGTCCGATGAATTTACATGCATTAGCATTATTAGCCGCGGGATACTTGCGCCGACCCGGGCTCGCGGGCGGGCTCGACCTGATGCGGTTCCTGATCAGTTCGCCGCGCGACTGGCTGGACGAGACCTTTGAATCGGACCGCGTCAAGGCCATGCTCGCGGCCTGGGGGATGCATCTGGACTTCGCCCCCGACATCGCCGGCGGCGCCATGTTCCCGTATCTGGAGGCCATGGCCAACCAGGCCTTCGGCATGGTGCTGGGCAAGGGCGGCGCCGACACGATCGTCACCGCCATGCAGCGCATGATCGAGACCCGCGGCGGGACCCTCGAATGCAACGCGCCGGTGGCGCGCGTCCTGCACGAAAACGGCCGCGCTTCGGGGGTCGAGCTGGCCGACGGGCGACGGATCGCCGCCGACCGCGCGGTGATCGCCAATGTGGCGCCCGGGGCGCTGGCCCGGCTGACCGGCGGCGCCGGCGTCCCGCGCTACGACGCGGCGCTGGCGACGTTCCGGCATGCGCCGGGCACGATGATGCTGCATCTGGCCATGTCGGACCTGCCGGACTGGACCGCCGGGCCGGCGCTGCGCGATTTCGCCTATGTGCATATCGCGCCCTCGATGGATCAGATGGCGCGGGTCTACCAGCAGGCGCGCGCCGGGCTGCTGCCCGACGAACCGGTGATCGTGTGCGGCCAGCCCACCGCGGTCGATCCGTCCCGCGCGCCCGACGGCAAGCATGTGCTCTGGCTGCAGATCCGCATGGCGCCGGGCGACATCAGGGGCGACGCCGGCGGAACCATCGCCGCCGCCGACTGGGCGGGCGCCGCGGCGCCTTTCGCCGACCGCGCGCTCGACATTCTGGAAACCCACGCCCCGGGCACGCGGGCCAAGATCCTCGGGCGGCGCATCGTCACGCCGCTGGATCTGGAGGCCGACAACCCCAACCTCGTGGGCGGCGACCAGATCTGCGGCAGCCACCACCCGTCGCAGCATTTCCTGTTCCGCCCGGCGCGCGGCCACGCCGACGGAACCACCCCGATAAAAAGACTGTTCCACACCGGCGCCGCCGTCTGGCCGGGCGCCGGAACCGGGGCCGGGCCGGGCTTTCTGCTCGCCCGGAAACTGGCCGGAAAATGAAAAGCAAACCAAGACAAAACCACAGGGAGCCCAGACTCATGACCAACATCTCTCGCCGCGGCCTGCTCATGGCGTCCGCCGCCAGCCTGACGCTGACCGCCTTCGCGCCGCCCGCCTTCGCCCAGAAGATCGACGACCTGGTGATCGCCTACAACGTCAACCTGCCAAGCTGGGATCCCACCGTCGGCCTGTCGGCGGTGAACCCGACGATCCAGGGCATCTTCCAGTCGGTGTTCGACATGTTCATCCACCAGAACCCGGACCTGTCCTTCGCCCCCGGGCTGATCACCGACTGGGGCTGGAACGACGACGCGACCCAGATCTACATGGTGGTGCGCGAGGGCGTGACCTGGCATGACGGCGCGCCCTTCACGCCCGAGGACGTGGTCTGGTCGCTGGAACGCGCCGGCGATCCCGAAAGCGGCAACCCGATCCAGTTCATCTGGGGAAAGATCGGCGATTTCGCCATCGACGGCAACCGCATCACCGCCAAGGTCAAGGAATACGAACCCACCATCTTCAAGTGGATGGCGTTTCTCACCGGTTACGTGCTGCCCAAGGCCTATTACCAGAAGGTCGGCGCCGAGGGCTTCGAGGCCGCCCCGATCGGCACCGGCCCCTACATGGTCGAGGCGTTCGAGCGCAACGCCTATGTGCGCCTGAAGGCCAACGAAAACTACTGGGGCGGCGCGCCGGACTTCAAGACCGTGACCATCAAGTTCGTCACCGACGCCGCCAGCCGCGTGGCCGAGATCGAATCCGGCAATTCCCACGTCACCCTGGAAATGGCCTATGAGGAATACGACCGGCTCAAGACCCGGGCCGGGCTTGGCGGCGTGGCGCATCCGGTGTCGGACATCGGCATGATCTTCATCAACGACATCGAGGTCATGACCGACCCCAACGTGCGCAAGGCCGCCGCCCACGCCATCGACAAGCAACTGATCATCGACCGCCTGCTGTCGGGCTACGGGGTCGCCATCGACACGCTGCAGACCCCGGAATACGCCGCCCATGATCCTTCGGTCAAGGTTCCCTACGACCCGGCGCTGTCCAGAAAGCTGCTGGCGGATTCGGGCTATTCAACGGACAATCCGGTGCGCTTCGTCATCCAGACCACCAAGGGCTTCAAGCCCAAGGATTACGAGATCGTCCAGGCCATCGTCGGGCTCTGGCGCAAGGTCGGGATCGAGGCCGAGATCGAAATCTACGAGGTCGCCAAGCATTACGAACTGCGCGCCGCCGACGCGCTCGCCCCCGCCGCCTTCTACAACTGGGGCAACGCGGTGGGCGATCCGACCACCTCGACCGGCTTCGCCATGTTCGGCCCCTCGCCGCATTCGGTCTGGGACGGGCAGAAGACCTTCGACATGATCCTGCCGCTCTGGGGCGAGAAGGACGAGGCCAGGCGCATCGAGGGCTGGAAGGCGGTCGATCGCTGGATCGCCGAGGACGCCGAAGTGATTCCGCTGCTGCAATACGTGCAGCCGATCCTGCACGCCGCGGGGGTGAAGGTGACGCCGCACGCCTCGGGCGCGCTGCTGCCGCATCTGATGACCCGCGCCTGACGCCGCCGAAACCCCGGGGGCCGCGGCGCGCCCGCGCCCCCGCATTTGCGCAAAGACCCCATGCTGATCCTGAAACGCATCCTGCTGCGCCTGCTGAGCACGCTGGTCACCCTGTTCGGGGCGGCGGTGGTGGTGTTCGTGGTGATCCGCGTGGCCCCCGGCAACCCCATCGCCATGATGCTGCCGCCGGGGGCGTCGGAGGACGACATCCTGCGGCTCAAGGCGCTCTACGGCTTTGACAAATCCATTTTCGAACAATTCGTGATCTGGCTGGGCGGCGTCTTGCGGGGGGATTTCGGCATGTCCATTTCCACCCGCCAGCCGGTGGCGGCGCTGGTGCTGGGCCGGCTTCCGGCGACGCTGGAGCTGTCGGCGATGGCGCTGGTGATCGCGCTGGTCATGGGCGGCGCGCTGGCGCTGACCGGCGCCCGCATGCGCGGCACGAAGACCGAGGCCGCCATCGACATCGCCAACGGCATGGCGCTGTCGACGCCGGATTTCCTGTGGGGGCTGGCGCTGATCCTGCTGTTCGGGGTGCTGTGGCCGGTGTTCCAGATCTCGGGCCGGGTGTCGCCGGGGCTGGATTTCGAATTCCTCACCCCGTTCTACCTGTTCGAGAGCGTCATCCGCCTGCGCTTTGACATCTGGCTGGATCTGGTCAGCCACATGCTGATGCCGGCGCTGGCGCTGGCGATCCCGCTGGCGGCGATCGTCGCGCAGCTGCTCAAGCAATCCCTGAAGGAAACCATGCATCTGGATTACGTGACCCTGGCGCGCACCAAGGGCTATGGCGAGAACCACGTCATCATCCGCGAGGCCCTGCCCAACGCCCTGCTGCCCACCCTGACCCTGGTCGGGGTGCAGTTCACCTTTCTGATCGGCGGCACGGTGATCATCGAGCGGCTGTTTTCCTACGAGGGGCTCGGCAACATGGCGATCGACGCCATCATCAACCGCGACCTGCCGCTGATCCAGGGCATCGTCATCCTGTTCGCGCTGATCTTCACCGGGGTCAATCTGGCGGTGGACATGACCTATGCGCTGCTGAACCCGCGGCTGCGGCATGGCTGATCCGCAATCGCCCCCGCGCCGGGGACTGGGCTTGCGGCTGTGGCTGTCGGGGGGCTGGCTGGCGCTGCTGACGCTGGCGGCGCTGCTGGCGCCGTGGATCGCGCCGCAGGACCCGCTGGCCCAGGACCTGTTCGCCATGCGCCTGCCGCCGTTCTGGGCCGACGGCGCGCAACCCGGATTCTGGCTGGGCGCGGATTCGCTGGGCCGGGACGTGCTGTCGCGCATCGTCTACGGCGCCCGCGTGGCCCTGACGGTTGCGCTGGTCGCCGGCGCCGCCACCTGCATCGTGGGCGCGACGCTGGGGCTGGTCGCCGGCTATTGCCGCGGCTGGGTGGATCTGGCGGTGTCGCGGCTGATCGAGATCTGGATGGCCTTCCCGCCGGTGCTGTTCGCGATCCTGCTGATCGCCGTGCTCGGCCCCGGGCTGTGGTCGATCGTCATCGCCATCGTGGTCATCGACTGGACCCGCTTCGCCCGCGTGGTGCGCGCCGAGGCGATGAACCAGTCGGCCATGGATTACGTCGCCTCGGCCCAGGTTGCCGGGCGTTCGCGGCCCGGCGTCATGCTGGCGGAGATCCTGCCCAACGTGCTGTCCACCATCGTCACCATGCTGACGCTGGAAATGGGCGTCGCGGTGATCGTCGAGGCGATCCTGTCCTTCGTCAACCTGTCGATCTCCACCGATTTCCCCACCTGGGGCGGGATGATCGCCGAGGGGCGGCTGTCGATCCATCAGGCCTGGTGGGTGCTGGCCTTTCCGCTGCTGGCGCTGTTCCTGACGGTGCTGAGCTTTTCGCAGCTGGGCGAAGGGCTGAAAGACCGCTTCGATCCGGTGCTGCGATGACCGAAGCGTTCCTGCGCATCCGCAACCTGTCGGCCCGGCTGCGCCACGGCCCGCGGATCCTGCGCGCGGTGTCGCTCGACCTCGACCCGGGCGAGGCGCGCGGGCTGGTGGGCGAAAGCGGCGCCGGCAAGTCGATGATCGGCAAGGCGGTGCTCGGCACGCTGCCCCGGGCGATCCAGATCACCTCGGGCGAGATCTGGCTCGGCGGCGAGAACCTGCTGACCCTGCCCCCGGCGCTGTGGCGCAAGCGCATCGGCGCCCGCGCGGCGCTGATCCCGCAGGATCCGCTGACCGCGCTCAATCCCTCGCGCCGGGTGGGGCCCCAGATCACCGACCGGCTGGTGGACATCCTCGGCTGGCGGCGCGGCGACGCGCAGGCCCGGGCGCTGGAGCTGCTGGACGAGGTGCATATCCCCGACCCCGCGCGCGCCATGCGATCCTACCCGCATGAATTGTCGGGGGGCATGCGCCAGCGCATTCTCATCGCCTCGGCCTTCGCGGCGGAACCCGAACTGATCATCGCCGACGAACCGACGACGGCGCTCGACGTGGTGGTGCAAAAGCAGATCCTGCGCCTGATCCGCGAGATGCAGCGCCGCCACGGCGCCGCGATCCTGTTCGTCACCCATGATCTGGGCGTGGCGTCGAAGATCTGCCAGAGCCTGTCGATCCTCTACGCCGGCAAGGTGATCGAGGAAACCGACATCGCCAGCTTCTTCGCCCGCCCCGCGCATCCCTATTCGGCGGCGCTGCTGGCGGCCACGCCCAAATACACCGACCCGGCCAGCAGCCTGCGCCCGGTGCCCCAGGCGGTGATCGACGCGGTCAGGGCCGAGATCGCCGCCTTCGATCGGGCCGCGCCATGACCGCGCCGCTCTATGAAATCCGCGATTTGCGCCTGTCCTTCGCGGATATGGCGCGCAAGCCGCTGCTTGGCGCGGCGCCGCGCGTCGAGGTGCTCAAGGGCCTGAGCTTCGACATCCCCAGGGGCGAGATCCTGGGGATCGTCGGCGGCTCGGGATCGGGGAAATCGACGCTGGGCCGCGCGCTGCTGCGGCTGCTGGAACCCGACAGCGGCGCCATCCGCTTTGACGGGCGCGACATCACGCATCTGGACGAAACCGCGCTGCGCCCGACCCGCAAGCGGTTCCAGATGATCTTCCAGGACCCCATGTCGTCGCTGAACCCGCGCCGTCGCATCGGCGGCATCATCGCCGGGCCGCTGCGCCTGCACGGCATGGATCGCGTCGCGGAGCGGGTGGGCGACGCGCTCGATCATGTGGGCCTGGCGCGCGGCTTCGCCCGGCGCTATCCCCACGAACTGTCCGGCGGCCAGCGCCAGCGCGTCGGCATCGCCCGGGCCATCGCGCTGCGCCCGGATTTCATCCTCGCCGATGAAATCGTCTCCGGGCTCGACGTGTCGAGCCAGGCGCAGGTGCTCAACCTGCTGGAGGACCTGGTGCGCGAGCTGGGTCTGACCCTGGCCTTCATCAGCCATGACCTGTCGGTGATCCGCCGCCTGTGCCGGCGCATCATCGTCATGCATCGCGGCGAGATCGTCGAAACCGCCGACACCGCGACGCTGTTCGACGCGCCCCGCAGCGCCTATGCGAAGGAATTGCTGGCGGCGATCCCGCTGCCCGATCCGGATCAGCCATGGTTCTGAGCCCCCGGGCTCAGACGCGCGCCAGCGGCGCCGGGACGCGGGGCTTGCAGACCTTGCGCACGCAATTGCCGCAGGATGCGCAAGTCACGCCAGCCCCGCAATGATCGGATAGGCGGCGACCATGGCCGCGACCCCGACCAGGATCGCCACGCAGGCCACCCCCGCCTGAAGCAGCCCGAACAGCCGCGCCGCGCCGGTCTCGGCCTTGCCCAGCGGCCAACTGGCGGCGAAAGTCAGCGCCGCCATGCCCAGGATCGACCCGACCCCGAACACCAGCACATAGGCGATCGCCGTCACCGCGTTCTGGGTCGCCGCCGCCGCCAGCGCCACCAGCCCGGCCGAACCGGCGGCGCCATGCGCCAGCCCGATCAGATAGGCGCGCGGCGAAAACCGGGCGCTGTGGCTGTGGTCATGGGGGTTGTCGCGATGCGGCGCCCGCGCCCCGGCATGGCTGTGGGCGTGGAAATGCCGCCGCCCGTCGCCATGGTCGTGCAGGTGGAAATGGATGCGCGCGCGGCGCAGTTTCCAGACCACATGCGCGCCGAGCCCGATCAGCATGATCCCGACGCCGAATTCAAGCCCGGCGGCGATGCGATCGGTCAGGATCGCCCCGAACAGGATCGCCGGCAGGGATATCAGCAGCAGCGTGGTGGCGTGGCCCATGCCCCAGCTCGCCCCCAGCAGCGCCAGCCGTTTCGGCGAGGCCCCCCCCGAAGAGGCCAGCGCCCCGATCGCCGCCAGGTGGTCGGTCTCGAAGGCGTGGCTCATGCCCACCAGCAGCCCGAGAATCAGAAAGCTTTCCATGAGGTCCCTACCAGATGCCTGGCGAATGCGGGGCGATGGCCCGCCCGCCCGTCCATCGACGCCGCGCATGCCGCCGAAACCGGTCTTCCCGACGACGAAGCCCGGATCGTCCTCCGCCGCTTCGCCGATCGCCGCGAGGTCTGACGGGGGCGAGCGCGCCGTCGCCCTCGCCCCGCCCCGCCAGCCTGGCGTCGCCGGCGATCGCCGGCGGCTGCGAAATCCTGGTCTTCGGGTTCAACCGCCGCGCGCAATCCATGCCTCGTTCCACGTCGAAATCCAGATAGGGCGGCGGGTCGGTCCCGGTCGGCGGCGTCAGGTCGGCGGCGTGGACCATGTCGGAATATCTGATCGGCTTGTCCTCGCTCTCGGTCATCGACAGGACACCACCTTGCGCGCGTCGCCAAGGTCGAAACCGGCGGGGCGGAGCAGATTGCCGACATTCCCGATGAACAGCACCGCGTCCGCGATGTCCAGACCTTCCGGCGCGGCGCAAACCACCTCGGGCGCGCAGGGCCATGGCGGCGCCTGTTTCGCAATTCGCGCAGGCCCATTTACAACGCGCCAAGGCTCCACCACTCTGGCCCCCTGGCAAAATGCGCGCATATGCCCTGTCAGGGCCACGCATTGCGGCCTCGATGATCGGCGATCGCCCGGATCGGGGCGCGACCACGGATGACGGCGAATGACATGCTGAAATGGACAGGCGTGATCACGTGGAATTTCAGCCGTTTTTCCAATGCATTCAACGAACTCGACTTTCGCTTCACCCGACCCGAGAACATGCGGCTCGTGCGTCAGGCCTTTGAATCCTGGGATTCCGTGCTGAACATCCGGTTCAGGGAGGTGTCGGACGCCAACGCCAACGCCGAAATCCAGATCGGCTGGAAGCGCATCGACGGCCCCGGAAACACGCTTGGCGAGGCGGTCTGGAGGTCTCAATCCGGCGAACTCTCGCGCGCCGCCATCCGCTTTGACGCGGAGGAAAGCTGGGGCTCGAACGCCCGCCGCGGCGGCGACGGCTTCATCGCCGGTTCGAGCATGTATGCCGTGGCGCTGCACGAAATCGGCCACGCGATCGGACTCGAACATGATCGCGACCCGAACACCGTCATGCACGCCGTCATGTCCGAACGGCTGGGCCTGACCCCCAGGGACATCGCCGCAGGCGCGGCGCTGTATGGATATCGCGCCAATGCGGACGGCTTTCGCGATCTGCGCGGCGGCGATCTGGACGACCGCCTGCTGGGCGGGGGCGATGCGGAACGCATGCACGGGTTGGGCGGCAGGGACGTGATCCGCGGCGCCGGCGCCGATGACGAACTGTTCGGCGACGCCGGCGGGGATCAGCTGTTCGGCGATGACGGCGACGACCTGCTGCGCGGCGGCCGCGGCAAGGACACCCTGTTCGGGGGCGATGGCGACGACCGGCTTTTCGGCGGCCAGGGAAAAGACGAGATCAGGGGCGGCGCCGGGCGCGACCGCCTGTTCGGCGAAATCGGCGGCGATCGGCTGTATGGCGGCCAGGGGAAGGACGCGCTGTTCGGCGGCGAGGGCCACGACCTGCTGTTCGGCGGCGCCGGGGGCGACCAGCTGTTCGGCGCCGCGGGCGAGGACCGGCTGAAGGGCGGCGCGGGCCATGACCTGCTGGTCGGCGGCGCCGATGACGACAGGCTGTACGGCGGCGCCGGCGGCGACCGGCTGAAAGGCGGCGCGGGGCGCGACGCGTTGTTCGGCGGCGCCGGCGGCGACACGCTGGTTGGCGGCGACGGGGCGGATGAATTCCATTTCCGTCCCGGCGACGGGCGCGACACGCTGCGCGGCTGGCAGGACGGCCTTGACAGGATCGTCGTCGACAGCGGCGCGCAGCGCTTCGGCCAGATCCAGATCACCCAGCGGGGCGCGCATGCGCTGGTGGTCTACGGCGACTCCGGCGACGTCATCAAGCTGATCGGAATCGACGCGGATGACCTCGACGCCGGGGATTTCCTGTTCGGCTGAGGCCGCGGCGACGCCGGTCTTCGGCGCGCCCAGCCCCGGAAAACCGGTTCGCGCATCCTGTGCGCGACACTTGATCCAGAACATGGCATGCTGGCGCCCCGGTCGGCTAGAAGCGTGGCCGCAGCCCCATCGCGGGCCCATGCCCACGCCCGAAACCGACCCCGAATCGCCCGTGAATTCGCCGGAGAACAACGCCATGGCCTCAGATCGCGCGAAACAGGCGCTCGCCGTCATCCTGTCGCTCGCGGTCCTCGGCGGGCTGGCGTTCGGCGGCGTCACGCTGCACGCCAAACGGGTCGCGGCGCTTGAAAACGCCGCGCCGCCGACGCTGTTTCCCTGGGCGCTGCGCAGCGCCCGGGTGCAAAAGCGCGACCTCACCAACGGATTCCCGGCGCTCGCCACCCTCAGCTCCCGGTCCGAGATCGCGATCACCCCCCAGATCACCGGCGTCATCACCCAGATGGGCCCGCGCGAGGGCCAGGCGATCAGGAAAGGCTGGCTGCTGGCGCAGCTCGACACCCAGGAAATCGACGACAACATCGCCGCGCTCAAGGCCAGCCATCAGGCGGCCAAGGACGAACAGGCGCTGCAGGAAAAGGAATTCAAGCGTCAGGAGACCCTGCTGACCCGCGGCTTCGCCACGCAGGAACGGGTGGACCGGGTGCGCACCGCGCTGCGCACCGCCACCCAGCGCGTCAACCAGCTGCGCGGCCAGATCGAGGCCCTGAAGACCCGGCTCAGATACGGCACGATCCTGGCGCCGCGCGACGGGATCATCGCCGCGCGGCTGCAGGAACCGGGCGATCTGGCGACCCCGGGGCGGGCGATCTACCGCATCACCGCCGCAACGGGCGCCAAGATCCGCGTCACCGTGCCCCAGGCGGTGGCCGAACGGCTGCGCGAGGGCGGCGACATCGTCGTCGCCCACGGCGCCCAGACCGTCACCGTGAAGATCAGCCGGGTGTTTCCGTCGCTCGACGCGCTGTCCATGGGCACCGCGGAAGCCGATCTCGACGCCATCCCCTTCGGCCTGCCCAGCGGCGCGCGGGCGCCGGGGCGGGTGATCCTCGACCGCTGGCCCGGGGCGCTGGTGCTGCCGCGCAGCGCGCTGATCCTGACCCCCGACGGGACCGGCGCCACGGTGTTTCGCATCGTGCCGGCGGCGGATGACGGGCCGGGGCGGCTGCAACGGCTGCAGGTGAAGATCATCGCCAGCGGGCGTGAGGGCGTCGCGGTCGCCGGCGACATCGCCGAGAACGATCTGGTGGCGGTGGCCCAGGAAACCCAGCTGCTGCGCCTGCACGACGGCGACCCGGTGCAGCCGGCCTACGCGCCCAGCCCCGCCGCGCCCAACCTGACCGCGCCCGACGCCGCGGCGGGGCGCTAGGGTCATGAAACAGCTGCTGTCCCAGGGTCACGCGATCCTGACCTTCTACCTGCTGGTGATCCTCGCCGGGATCTACAGCTACGTCACCATGCCCCTGAACCTGTTCCCGGACGTGAACCGGCCCATGGTCTCGGTGGTCACCCAATGGCCCGGCGCCGCGGCGGATGACGTGGCGCGCGAGACGACCCACCCCGTGGAGGTGCGCATGGCTGCGATCGACGGCGCCTGGCGGGTGACGTCGACCTCGCGCGACGAGGTGTCGGCGGTGCGGGTGGAATTCGACTACGGCGTGTCCATCGAGGAGGCCGCGAACCGGGTCATCGCCGAACTGCCCCGCGTCACCGGCGCCCTGCCCGCGGGCGCCCGGGCGCCGCTGGTGTTCCGCATCACCGAAGCGGCGCGCCCGGCGATCACCCTCGCGGTCACCGCGGCCGAGGGCTACGACCTCGATCTCGGGCAGATCCGCCGCATCGTCGCCAACCCGCTGCGCGACGCGGCGCTGCGCATCGATTCGGTGGCCGAGGCGGAGGTGTTCGGCGGCGATCAGCGCCGGGTGACGGTCGATCTCGACCGCAACAAGCTCGAGGCCTACGGGCTGGGCGTCGAACAGGTCGCCGCGGCGCTGAACCGTTCCAACCTGTCGTTTCCGGCCGGGCTGGTGCAGCGCGACGGCATGCGGCTGCTGCTGACCGCGCGGCGGCTGGCGGCGCTGCCCGACGATCTGGGCGAGGCGCTGGTCCCCCTGCCCGGCGGCGCCCATGTGCGGGTGCGCGATCTGGGTGCGGTGGGCTGGGGCGCCGCCGACCCGATTTCGCTGTTTCGCGGCAACATGCGCGCGGCGGTGGCCCTGGCGATCCTGCGCGGCGAACGCGGCACCGCCGAGGCCACCATCGCCGCGGTCAGCGCGGCGCTGCCGGGGCTGCGCGCCGATTTCCCCATGCTCAGCATCGGGATCGCGGACACCCAGGGACGGCTGATCAACCTGACCGTGGACAACATGCTGAGCGCCTTGCGCGACGCGCTGTTCATGACCCTGGCGGTGATCCTGCTGTTTCTGGGCGACACCCGCGCCGCCTTCATCACCGCGCTGTCGATCCCCTTCACCTATCTGATCACCTTCCTGGTCATGCGCCTGATCGGCTTCGAATTCGACATGGTGACCCTGACCGCGGTCATCATCGCCGTGGGGCTGCTTGCCGACGACGCCATCGTGGTGATCGAGAACATCGAACGGCGCATGCGCGAAACCGGCGAGGCGGGGTTCAGGGCCGCCGTGAACGGCACGTCGGAAATCCTGCGCGCCGACGCCTCGGGCACGCTCACCACCATCGCGGTGCTGCTGCCGATCATGTTCGTGGGCGGGTTCTCGCAACAGATCCTGCGGCCGCTGACGGTGACGCTGGCGGTGTCGCTGGCGGCGTCGCTGCTGGTGTCGGTGACCATCATCCCGCTGCTGGTCCCGTGGCTGATGCGCGGCGAAAAGCGTCGGGACCCGCTGGGCTGGCTGCTGCGCCCGTTCGACCGCTTCGTCATCTCGCCGGTGAGACGCTTCTATGTGGGGCTGCTGGCCGCGGCGCTGCGCCGGCCGCTGACGGTGCTGGCCTTCTTCGCGCTGATGTTCGCCGGGTCGCTGCCCCAGATGCAGACCCTCGGGCGCGAACTGATGCCGCTGATGGACACCGGCGTGTTCAAGATCAGCTTCGAGGCCGAGCCCGACACCGACGCCCCCCGCATGGCCGAGATCGCCGAGCGCATCGAAGCCGCGCTGCGCGCCGAAATCCCCGCCGACTGGATCCTCAACACCGCCACCGCCATCGGCGCCGAGCCGGGGGTGAAATCCATCGGCGGCGATCAGGTGTTCCAGAAAGGCGCGACCACGGTCAACCTGGTGAACCGCTTCCGGCGCGATCGCAGCATCTACGACATCGAGGCGGCGCTGCGCGCCCGCCTGCACCGCATCCCCGGGCTCACCCATGTCAATGTCTTCGAATTCGGCGCCACCCCGGTGTCATCGATCCGCGCCACCGTCGACGTGATGATCTCCGGCCCGGACCCGCTGACGCTTGACCGCATCGGCGACGCGGCGCTGGCGCGGCTGCGCCATGTGCGCGGGCTGACCGGGGTCGAGCGCAGCTGGCAGGGCGGCGGCGCGCGGCTCAATCTCGATATCGACGCGGTGCGCGCGCGGCTCTACGACATCACCGCCGGCGAGATCGCCGCCCAGGTCGCGGCGCAGGTGAAGGGCGTCTCCGGCGGGGCCCTGCGGGTGCCCGGCGAAAACGCCGTGCCGGTGCAGGTGCGCCTGCGCGCCGACCAGCGCGTCGCGACCGAGGACATCGCCGCCCTGCCGATCCGCGTCGGCGGCGGGCGCTTCGTGCCGCTGTCGACCATGGCGACGCCGGAGATCATCTTCGCCCCCACCTCCGAAACCCACCAGATGATGATTCCGACGATCAACCTGCTCGGCTATCGCGGCGACATCGACCTCGTGCATCTGCACGACAACGTCGTCGCGGCGCTGGCCGATCTGACGCTGCCGCGCGGCTATGCGCTCAGCTACGAGGGCGAATACAAGCAGTCGCTGGAATCCTTCGGCCGCATGATCCGGGCGCTGGGGATCGGGCTGGCGCTGCTGTTCCTGATGCTGATCATCACCTTCCGCTCGTTTCTCGACCCGATCGCGGTGTTCGCCAGCCTGCCGCTGGCGGTGATCGGCGCCGCCTGGGGGTTGATGCTGGCGGACAAGCACAATTCGCTGCCCGCCTTCATGGGGTTGATCCTGTTGATGGGCATCGCCGTGAACAACGGCATCCTGCTGATCGACTTCGCCCGCCGGGCGCAGGACAGCGGCAAGAACCTGCGCGATTCGCTGCTGCAGGCGGTGGAGATGCGCACCCGCCCGATCCTGATGACCGCCAGCGCCGCGGCGGTGGGCATGACCCCGGTGGCGCTGGAATGGGCGGTGGGGCTGGAACGCCTGTCGCCGCTGGCCATCGTCGCCATCGCCGGCATGATCGTCGGCACCTTCCTGACCCTGCTGGTGGCGCCGGTGCTGTATTACCTGCTTGAATCCGGCCGCCGGCGATTCGACGCCTGGCGCGGCCGCGCGACGCCGCCGACCCCTGCGCCTTCAACCCCCGCGCCTTCAACCCCTGCGCCTTCAACCCCTGCGCCCCCGGCGCCCTGACCGAAAGAACCGCGCATGCATCGCTCCGGCGACGAAGTCACATTCTGGTCGGCCGTGGCCATGGGCATCGGCGCCATGGTCGGCGCCGGCATCTTCGCGCTGCTCGGGCAGGCGGGGTCGATCGCCGGCAGCGCGGTGTGGATCTCGTTCGTCATCGGCGGCGTCATCGCCCTGCTCAGCGGCTATTCCATGGGCCGGCTCGGGGCGCGCTACCCGGCGGCGGGCGGGCTGGTGGAATATCTGGTGCAGGGCTACGGGCCGGGGCGGTTCTCCGGCGCCATGAGCGTGATGATGTATATCGGCGCGCTGGTCTCCACCGCGCTGGTGGCGCGCACCTTCGGATCCTACGCCGCGGCGCTGTTCTCGCTCGACTCCGCGCCGCTGGCGACACCGGCGCTTTCCGCCGGGATCGTGTGCGCGTTCATGCTGATCAACCTCAACGGCGCCCGCGCCATGACCGCCATCGAAAACCTGGTGGTCGCCGCCAAGATGGCGGTGCTGCTGGGCTTTGCGCTGGTCGGCCTGGCCTATGTGACGCCCGAACGGCTGTCCCCCCAGACCTACCCGCCGGCCTCGATGATCTTCTTCAGCGTGGCGGTGACCTTCTTCGCCTATGAGGGCTTTCGCGTCGTCGCCAACGCCGCCGAGGACATGCGCGACCCGGCCCGCACCCTGCCCCGCGCCATCATGACCGCGATCCTGCTGGTGATGCTCACCTACGTGGCCATCGCCGTGGTGGTGTTCGGCAACCTGACCCCCGCAGAGGTCGTCGCGGCGCAGGATCTGGCGCTGGCCGAGGCCGCCAAGCCGGTGTTCGGGGAACGCGGCTTTCAGGTGGTGGCGCTGGCGGCGCTGCTGGCCACCGCCTCGGCGATCAACGCCGCGCTCTACGCGGTGACCAACGTCACCTACCAGCTGGCGAAGATGGGCGAACTGCCCCGCGCCTTCGCCGAACCCATCGCCCACAGCCGCGAGGGGCTGGTGATCTCCTCGATCCTGATCGCCGCCATGGCGATGTTCTTCGACCTGTCGGCGATCGCCTCCATCGGCGCCCTGTCGATGCTGCTCATCCATCTGAGCGTGCATGTGGGGCATCTGCGGCTGCGGGGCGAAACCGGCGCCTCGCTGCCGGTGCTGCTGCTCGCCATCGGGGCCAATGGCGGCGCCGTCGGGCTCGGCGCCTATTACCTGTCCGGGACCTCGCCGATGATCCTGGTCTGGATCGTCTTCTTCTTCGCGCTGGCGCTGGCGGTGGAGGTGGTGCTCAGCCAGGTGGCCGGGCGAACCGTGAAGGCGCGCGTTGACGGCGCCCCCCGATCAGGCCCCGCGATCGAGCCCCCCGATCACGCCGCGTCTTGAGAGATCGCCGCGCAGGCGCCAGAGTGCGCGGCAAGCGCGGGACGCGCGCGGCATCTGGGGAGACTGAGACATGAGCGCAACCATCGTGATCACCGGCGCCGGCACCGGCATCGGCAAGGCGACGGCGGAGACATTCCTGAAAGCCGGCTGGAACGTGGCGCTGGCCGGGCGCCGGCGCGACCCGCTGGAGGACACCGCTAACGGCCACGCCCGCGCGCTGGTTCATCCCGCCGACATCACCGACCCGGCGGCGGTGGACGCGCTGTTTGACGCGGCGATCGCCCGGTTCGGGCGCATCGACGCGCTGTTCAACAACGCCGGGACCAACGCCCCGGGCGCGCCCATCGACGAGATCAGCGTCGAGGACTGGCGCAAGGTGCTGGGGGCCAATCTCGACGGTGCGTTCCTCTGCGCCCGCGCGGCGTTTCGGGCGATGCGCGCGCAAGCGCCCCAGGGCGGGCGGATCATCAACAACGGTTCGATCTCGGCGCATGTCCCGCGCCCCGGCTCGGCCCCCTACACCGCCACCAAGCACGCCATCACCGGGCTGACCAAGACCCTGTCGCTGGACGGGCGGCCCTTCGACATCGCCTGCGGCCAGATCGACATCGGCAACGCCGCCTCGGCGATGACCGCGGCCATGGCCGGCGGCGTGCCCCAGGCCGATGGATCAATGAAGCCCGAACCGCTGATGGACGTGGCCCATGTGGCCGACATGGTGCTGCGCATGGCCGAGCTGCCGCTGGAAACCAACATGCAGTTCGTCACCATCATGGCCACCAAGATGCCCTTCGTCGGGCGCGGCTGAGCGCCCCCGCCCGGCAGGCCCCCGGCAGACCCCGCCCCCGGGATCTAGCCGGCGAACCAGGCGGCGCAATCCTCGGCCGCCGCCGCGATGGCGGCGTCAAGCAGCGCGCGCCCGTGTTCGGGCCGCGCCAGCGCCGAATGCGACCCGACCCGCCCGTCGGGAAACCGGGCGCGATGCGCGTCGGGCGGCCCGTGACGATCCCCGGCATGGGCCCGCGCGTAGCCCGGCGGCAGCGGCGCCGGCGGATCCTGCGCCGCGCCCGGCGCCACGATGCGCCGGGTCGCCTGGGTGACGGCGATTTCCGAGGGCGTGGCGTGCATGCCCTCCCAGTCGCCGTAATATGCGTCGCGCAGCCGGTTCACCGCCGGATAGTCCCACCAGCTGCGCAGCCGCAGCGCGCCGCCCGGACGCCGGTCCGCCACCGCCGCCGCCACCCGCGCCAGCGGGGCCAGATTGGCGCCGTGGCCGTTGATCACGTAGACCCGGCGAAACCCCTGCGCCAGCAGCCCCTCGACCACCTCGCGCGCCAGCGCCTCGAACAGCGGCTCGGAGATCGACAGCGTGCCCGCAAACGCCGTGTTGAACGGCGCCGGCGCGTAGCGCAGCGTCGGGGCGACCATGGCGCCCAGACGTTCGCCAGCGCCCAGCGCCACCGCCTCGGCGCAGAACGCGTCGGTGCCGATCAGCCCCATGGGGCCGTGCTGCTCGATCGAGCCGGCGGGCAGGATCGCCCCCGCGCCGCGATCCAGACAGGCCTCGACCTCGGGCCATGTCGCCAGATCAAGCCGCATGACGGGGCCCGAGCCGGTCGCGCAGGCGCGGCGCCCATTCGGCAGGTTCGGCGGCATTGCGCCGACCCGCAACAGCCCCCGGCAGCATGATTTCGCGCCAGGCGAGCCGCTTGCGGCGCCGCAGGATGCGCCGCCTGGCGCAATGCAGGCCGACCGGGATCGCGCGGACCGTCACCCCCTGCTCGGGGGGCGGCGCGCCGCCCCCCGTCGCGGTCAATTCAGCAACTGCCACTTCTTGCCGAGTTCGGCGAAGAAGCCGCGCTCGGTCTTCAGCGCGATCCAGGTGTTCACGTAGTTGATCCACACCTGATCGGCCTGGGGCAGCAGCATGGCGATGGGCGTCGGCGAGCGCGGCGCCGACACCGGCACGATCATCATCTGCGCATATTTGGCCACCAGCTTGTTGGCCTCGACATTGGAGGTGATATGCGCGTCGGCGCGCCCGGCCAGGACCTCCTGGAAATCCCGGGCCGGGGCCTCGACGATGCGATGCTCGGCATTGGGGAAATACTGCTTCACCTGCTTTTCCTGGGTGGTGCCCAGCGTCGCCGCCACGGTCACGCCCGCCTTGTCGAGATCGCCCCAGTCCTTGAACCGGTCGGCGTTCTTGACCAGGATCAGCGGCACCGTCGCCAGCGAGAAATAGCTGGTCGAATACCCCGCCGCCTTGGCCCGCGAGGGCGAGATCGAGGCCGACCCGGTGAGGTGATACTTGCCCGAGGTGACGCCGCTCACCAGGGTTTTCCAGTCCGTGGGCACGAATTCCACCTTCACGCCCAGATCCTTGGCCAGTTCGGTCATCACGTCGATGTCGTAGCCCTTGTAGGTGTTGGTGGCCGGGTCCTTCATGGTCATCGGGTTCCAGTCGCCCGTGGTCCCGACCTTCAGCACGCCGGAGTTGAGAATGTCCTGAAGCGCCGACTGCGCCTGCGCCTGCGCGGCCAGCCCCAACACCAGAAGCCCGGTCGCGATCGTCTTGAGAAATTTCATCTGTTCCACCCCTGTTCCTGCATTCAACGCATCATCGCGTGGGTGTTTGATATTTGCAAGAAACTAAAGTCATTGCTTGACGCGCAACAAGATGATCATCTGCGCATCATCAGGGACGGAGGCCACATGCAGGACGACACGGCGCCGCCGATCATTTCGATCGCCGGGATATCCAAGCGGTTCGGCGATTTCCAGGCGCTGCGCGACGTGTCCCTCGACGTGGGACTGGGCGAACGCGTGGTGGTCTGCGGCCCTTCGGGATCGGGGAAATCGACGCTGATCCGCTGCATCAACCGGCTGGAGAAACACGAAACCGGGACCATCGCCGTGGACGGCGTGACCCTCGACGACAGCCGCGCCAGCCTCGACGCCATCCGCGCCAATGTCGGCATGGTGTTCCAGCAGTTCAACCTGTTCCCGCATCTGACGGTGCTGGAAAACCTCACCCTCGGCCCGGTTCGCGCCCGCGGCATGACCAGGGCCGAGGCAAGCGACCTGGCCATGGGCTATCTCGAACGGGTGCGCATCCCCGAACAGGCCGACAAGCGCCCCCGCCAGTTGTCCGGCGGCCAGCAGCAGCGGGTGGCGATCGCCCGGTCGCTGTGCATGGAGCCCAGGATCATGCTGTTCGACGAACCCACCTCGGCGCTGGATCCGGAGATGATCTCCGAGGTGCTCGACGTGATGACCGACCTCGCGCGCGACGGCATGACCATGATCTGCGTCACCCATGAAATGGGCT
>NZ_JBWOMN010000010.1:0-29167 GCF_056449545.1 Oceanicella sp.
GAAGGCCGATGCGGCGGCGCAGGCCGAGGCGCCGGACGGGGCGCCGGACGGGGCGGCGGGCGGGGCGCAGGCCAAGGCGCCGGACGGGGCGCAGGACGGGGCGGCGCCGAAGGGGACCGACAGCCCAACCGGGATCGACCCCGCCCGCCTGCGCGAGGCCGCCGAGGACGCCAACCTGCGCGCGCGCGACATCGCCGAGCGCGAGGCCGCGGCGACGCCGCAAGGGGCGCCGCGCGCCGGCAGCGCCGCCGATCGCGAACTTGACGACGATGACGACGGCCCGCCCGCCGCAAGGGGCCCCCGCGCCCGCCGCCGCGTCCGGCGCAAGCGCGACCAGCAGATCGCCGCGGCCGCGCCCAGCCCCGAACTGCTGCGCTTGCAGGCCGAACAGGCCGAGCGCGTGGCGCAGATCCAGCGCGATCTCGCCGCGCGCCGCCGGCGCCGCTCCATCGCGCTGATCCTGCGCATCGTGGTCTTCGTTCTGCTGCCGACGCTGGTCGTGGGCACGTATTACTACCGTTTCGCCACCGACATGTTCCTGTCCGAGAGCGCCTATGTGGTGAAATCCGCCGCCCCGGTGACGCCCGAGGGCGGCATGCTCGACAGCCTGGCGACGTCGCCGCTGGCGACGTTGCAGGATTCGATCTCGGTGCAGGATTTCATCGAATCGCGCGAGATCCTGACGCGGCTCGACCGCGATCTGGGTTACATCGCGCATTTTCAGGACCCGCGCATCGACCCGATCCAGCGCCTGCGCGCCGATGCGTCGCTGGAGGACGCCTACGCCTATTACCGCAGCCATGTCTCGGTCAGCTACGACCCCACGGAATCGCTGATCCGCATGCAGGTCGTGGCCGCCACGCCGCAGATGGCGCAGGCGATCTCCGACGCGCTGATCCGCTACGCCGAGGAGATGATCGACGGCCTGTCCGCGCGCCTGCGCACCGACATGGTGACCGACGCCGAAACCGGCGCCGTCGAGGCGCGCGCGGCGCTGGTGGCGGCGCATATGAAGGTGGCCGAGATCCAGCACCGCCTGCGGGTGTTCGGCGCCGAGGAGGAAGTCGGCGGCGAGCGCAGCATCATCCAGTCCCTGCAGCTCGAAATCGAGGCCGCGCGCGCCCGTCTCGACGAACTCACGACCTACGCGCCCGAGGACGACCCGCGCGCCCGCGACCTGCGCCGCCAGATCGCCTTCAAGCGCGGCCAGATCGACGAGCGCCGCGCCCGCATCACCGGCACGGGCGAGTCCGCGACGCCCGACGCGGCGGAAGCCGACTGGCCCCTGTCGCGCATCAACGCCGAACTGCAGCGCGCCAAGGTCGAGATCATCACCCGCCAGCAAAGCTTCATGTCCGCGCAGGCCAGTCTGGAAGCGGCGCGGCTTGAGGCGCGCCGCCAATTCAGGTATCTGGCGAGGATCGTGAAACCCTCGCTGGCCGACAAGTCCACGCGGCCGAGGCGGGCGGAGAACACGGCGCTGGGTTTCGTGATCTTCTTCGGCGCGTTCTTGATGATTTCGCTGACCGTCTCCGTCTTGCGGGAGCAGTTCAGCGTGTAGGAGGCCACATGCCCGCCACGTCTGACACCCCGCAATCCATCGCGCCGAGGCAGGTCCGGGTCGGGGCGCTGACCTTCGCCAACGACGCGCCGCTGGCGCTGCTGGCCGGCCCCTGCCAGCTGCAATCGCTGGATCACGCGCTGATGATCGCCGAACGCCTGGCCGAAGCCTGCGACGCCCTCGGCATCGGTTTCGTGTTCAAGGCCAGCTACGACAAGGCCAATCGCAGCTCCATCGGCGGGACGCGCGGGCTGGGCATGGCGCGCGGACTGGAGATCCTCGCCGAGATCCGCGCCCGCGTCGGCTGCCCGACCGTGACCGACGTGCACGCCCCCGAACACTGCGCGATCGCGGCGCAGGCGGTGGACATGCTGCAGATCCCCGCCTTCCTGTGCCGCCAGACCGACCTGCTGATCGCGGCGGGCGAGACCGGGCGCGCGGTGAACGTGAAAAAGGGGCAGTTCCTGGCGCCCTGGGACATGCCCCATGTCGCCGCCAAGATCGCCGCGACCGGCAACGAGAGCATCCTGCTGTGCGAACGGGGCACGTCCTTCGGCTACAACACGCTGGTCAGCGACATGCGCGCCCTGCCCCAGATGGCGGCGACCGGCTATCCGGTGGTGTTCGACGCCACCCATTCCGTGGCCCAGCCCGGCGGGCGCGGCGCCTCCTCGGGCGGCCAGCGCGAATTCGCCCCGGTGCTGGCGCGCGCCGCGGTCAGCCTCGGCGTCGCTGCGCTGTTCATCGAGACCCACGAGGACCCCGACAGCGCCCCCTCGGACGGCCCCAACATGATCCCGCTGGCGCAGATGCCGGCGCTGCTGCAAAGCCTCAAGGCCTTCGACCGCCTGGCCAAAGCCGACCCGATCCGCCTGTAGCCGGATCCGCCCGTTCGCCCCCAGGACAAACCGCCCCCAAGACAACCCCCGGAGCCGCCCATGACCGACCGACCGCGCCCCGCCGTCGCCCGCAACACCTGGGACGAACTGCGCGAACCCATGATCGCGCCCGCCGGGTTTCGCGAATACGACGCTCGCTGGCGCTTTCCCGATGACATCAACCTGCCCGGCATTCAGGCGCTGGGGCTGGGGCTCGGCACCCAGATGCACGAGGCCGGGATCGCGCCGCGCATCGCGGTGGCCAACGACTACCGGGCCTATTCGCTCAGCGTCAAGCAGGCGCTGACCATCGGGCTGATGCAGGCCGGACTCGAGGTGCTCGACATCGGCCCGGCGATCACGCCGATGGCCTATTTCAGCCAGTTTCACCTCGACGCCCCGGCCGTCGCCATGGTCACCGCCAGCCACAATCCCAATGGGTGGACCGGCGTGAAGATGGGGTTCGAGCGCCCCCTGACCCACGGCCCCGAGGAAATGGCCCGCCTGCGCGACATCGTGCTGGGCGGCGAGGGCGTGGAACGCGGCGGCGGCGGCTACGCCCGCATCGACGGGGTGCGCGAGGCCTATCTCGACGATCTGGCCGGGGATTTTCGCCTGTCGCGCCCGCTGAAGGTGGTCTGCGCCTGCGGCAACGGCACGGCCGGGCATTTTGCGCCCGAACTGCTCCGGCGCATCGGCGCCGAGGTGGTGGAGCGCCATTGCGGGCTCGACTACGATTTCCCCAACTACAACCCCAATCCCGAGGCCATGGAGATGCTCCGCGACATGGCCGCGGCGCTGCGCGACGCCGGCGCCGACCTGGCGCTTGGATTTGACGGCGACGGCGATCGCTGCGGCGTGGTCGATGACGAGGGCGAGGAGATCTTCGCCGACAAGGTCGGGGTGATCATGGCCCGCGACCTGATCAAGCTGCACCCGGGCGCCACATTCGTCACCGACGTGAAATCCACCGGGCTGTTCGCGTCGGACCCGGACCTGATCGCCGGCGGCGCCCGGGCGGATTACTGGAAGACCGGCCACAGTCACATGAAACGCCGGGTGAAGGCGCTGGGCGCGCTGGCGGGGTTCGAGAAATCCGGGCATTACTTCCTGGCCGAGCCCATCGGGCGGGGATACGATTGCGGCATGCGGGTGGCGGTCGAGATATGCCGGATGCTCGATCGCAATCCCGAAAAATCCATGTCCGACCTGCGCCGCGCCCTGCCGGTGACCTACGGCACGCCGACCATGTCGCCCTATTGCGCCGATGACGAGAAATACGCGGTGATCGAGCGGATCCGGCAAAAGCTGGAGGCCATGGCCGCTGACGGGGGCGCGCTGGGCGGGCGGCGGATCACCGGCGTCGTCACGGTCAACGGCGCGCGGGTGATGCTGGAGAACGGCGCCTGGGGGTTGATCCGCGCATCCTCCAACACCCCCAATCTGGTGGTGGTCTGCGAGAGCCCCCATAGCGAGGGCGAGATGCGGGCGGTGTTCGAGGATCTGGACGCGGTGCTGCGCAGCGAATCAGCGGTCGGCGAATACGATCAGCGGATCTGATCGCGTGCCCTGCGCCGCCAGACCCGGCGACGGCGGTCGGGGCGGCGGCGATCAGGGCGGCGGCGGATCTGCTGATCTGCAACGCCGGGCTGCTGGTTGCGCGCGGCGGCATCGACGACCCGGCCCGCACCGCCGCGAACCAGGTCGCGACCTGGGCCGAGACCTTCGCCCTCAACGTCGCGGGGCGTTCTTCGCCGCGCGGCTCAGGCGTGGCCGCCCTGGGCGGACAGCATCGCCGGGTTGACGCCGATGCGGCGCAGCGCGCCGGCCCATTTCGCGGAATCGTCGCTGTCAAAGATCAGGTCCGGATCGGCGGGGCAGTCGAGCCAGCCATTGTGCTGCAGCTCCGCCTCCAGCTGCCCCGGCGCCCAGCCCGCGTAGCCCAGCGCCAGCACCGCCGATTTCGGCCCGGCGCCCTCGGCCATGGCGCGCAGGATTTCGACGGTGGCGGTCAGATAAAGCCCCTCGGAGAGCGGTTTGGTCGCGCCCTCCAGCATGAAATCGCCGCTGTGCAGCACGAATCCGCGGCCCATTTCCACCGGGCCGCCGAAATGCACGTCGATGCGCCTGGCCGCGTCATCGCCGGCCACGTCGATGTCGAGCTGTTCAAGCAATTCGCCGAAATCCAGATCGGCGGAGGGCTTGTTGACGATCAGCCCCATGGCCCCGTCCGCGGAATGGGCGCAAAGATAGACCACGCTCTGGGCGAAGCGCGGATCGCGCATCCCCGGCATCGCCACCAGCATCCGGCCTTCAAGGGTTGCGGCGGTATTGGGTTTGGTGTCGCTCATGGGATGAAAATGGCCCCGAAGGGGCGCGCATTCAACGGATTGCGACGAAATTTCCCAACCCGCGCGGGGTGCGGCGCAGGGGCGCAACATTCGGGCGCGCGCCACCTCGCCGGTTTGTGACCGCGACGCGACGCGCCGGCGACTGGACTTTGCGCCGCGCGCCTCTAGGATCGGGGCATGAGCAGAAAATCACCAAGCCGCGCGTTTGCCATCGCCCTGACGCTGGCCATGGCCGCGACGCCGCCCGTCGCGCAGGCGGGCGAGAACGCCGCCACGTCGAACGAACGCACCGCCGCGCGGCTGTTTTCGGGGCGCGTGGAGCCCGACGGGGCCCGCATCGCCGGATTGCAGATCGGCCTCGCCCCCGGCTGGAAGACCTATTGGCGCAATCCCGGCGATTCGGGGATTCCGCCAAGCTTCGACTGGAGCGGCTCGGCCAATGTCAGCGGCGTCGAGGTGGTGTTCCCCAACCCCGAGCTGTTCGACAGCTACGGCATGACCACCATCGGCTATTCGCGCGACGTGACCCTGCCCCTGCGCGTCGAATCCGAGGACCCGGCCAAGCCCGTGACCCTGCGCCTGTCGATGCGCTACGGGGTGTGTTCGGATGTCTGCGTGCCGGAAACGGCGCGGCTGACGCTGGCCATTCCGCCCGGGGCCGAGGACGGCGCGGCGCTGATCGCCGAATCGCTGGCCAGCGCCCCGAAAAGCGGCGCCGAGACCGGGCTGCGCGTGGCCCGCTGCACCATGGTCGGGGCCGGCCCCGAACGCCGCTTCGAGGGCGAATTCCAGCTTGGCGGCCGCTTCGCCGATCCGCTGCTGGTGGTGGTCGAGGGGCCCGAGGGGGTGTGGTTCTCGCCCGCCGAGGTCAGCCGCTCGGGCGAACGCGTCACCGCATCGGCCGAGGCGCTGCTGAGCGATCCGGATCTGTGGGTGGATCGCAGCAGCCTGCGGGTGACGCTGCTGGACGGATCGCGCAATGTGGAGATTCTGGGCTGCGGCGCCGGGTCCACGGGCTAAGGCCTTCAAGCAACATAATTTCGAAAATCGCCGCCATTAATCAAAATAGTTGCGCGACCCTGTTGCCCCCCCTCCGGTGACGGGCTATTCATCTTGCAATGCAACATGAAACCGCGCCGGGATTCCGAATCGCGCGCGCCACTGGTTCAGGATGGCCCCCTTGTCACGCAAACCCGTGTCAGGAACGCCCGTGTCAGGAGAGTCCGACATGCTCGACAATCTGCCCCGCGGCACGATCTGCATCGAAGAACTGGAAATCGGCATGATCCGGTATCTGCGCAAGACCATCGAGGACCGCGACATCGCCATGTTCGCGGAGATCTCCACCGACCGGAACCCGGTGCATCTGGACGAGAATTACGCGCGCGACACGATCTTTGGCGGGCGCATCGCCCACGGCATGCTCACCGCCGGGCTGATTTCGGCGGTGATCGGCGAACAGCTGCCCGGCCACGGCACGGTGTATCTGGGCCAGACCCTGAAATTCATGGCCCCCGTGCGCCCCGGCGACACGGTGGAGGCGCGCGTGGAAGTGCGCGACATCATTCACGCCAAACGCCGGGTAACCCTTGATTGCCGCTGCCTCGTGGGCGATACGGTCGTATTGAAGGGAGAGGCGGTGGTGCTCGCGCCCTCCTCGAAATTCGACTGACTTAGGCCGCATCGCCCGATCACGCGGGGCGCGGCGCCGCGAACGAGGAATTTCATGCGGATCATCAAGGGGCTTGGCCCGGTTGGCGCCGGGGATCGCGGCGCCTCGGCCGCGCTTGGCAATTTCGACGGCGTGCATCGCGGCCACGCGACGGTGATCGACACGGCGCGGCGCGCCGCGCAGCGCGTCGGCGGCCCGCTGGGGGTCGTCACCTTCGAGCCGCATCCGCGCCAGTTCTTCGCCCCCGACGCGCCGCCCTTCCGACTGATGAACGCCGCCTCGCGGGCGCATCGGCTGGACCGGCTCGGGGTCGACATCCTGTATGAATTGCCGTTCGACGGCGCGCTGGCGGCGTTGAGCGCCGAGGATTTCGCCCGCGACGTGCTGGCCGGGGCGCTGGGGCTGAACCATGTGGTGGTGGGCGCCGATTTCCAGTTCGGCAAGGGGCGCGCAGGCAACGCCGACACCCTGCGCGCGCTGGGCGCGGCGCATGGCTTCGGGGTTTCGGTGGCGCCGCTTCTGGCCGATGCGGCGGGCGAGTTTTCCTCGACCGCCATCCGCCGCGCGCTGGTCGAGGGCCGGCCCGAGGACGCGCGCAAGATGCTCGGCCACTGGCACCGCATCGACGGCGTGGTGGCCCATGGCGACAAGCGCGGGCGCGGCCTGGGCTTTCCCACCGCCAACATCCTGCTGGAAGACCTTCTGCTGCCGCGTTTCGGGGTCTATGCGGTGACGGTCGAGGTGCTCGACGGCCCGCGCAAGGGCGAATACCGCGGCGCCGCCAATCTGGGCGTGCGCCCAACCTTTGGCGTCAACGCGCCCAATCTCGAAACGCACCTGTTCGATTTCGACGGCGATCTCTACGGGGCCGAAGTGTCGGTGGCGCTGGTGTCCTTCCTGCGCGGCGAGGAGAAATTCGACGATCTCGACGCGCTGATCGCCCGCATGCGCGACGATTGCGATCTGGCGCGCGCCCGGCTGGCCGAGGCGCTTGACCCCGCGGACTGAAATCGCCGGGCCCAACCGGGCGGCGCGGGCCGGGTCCCGGGCGATCCCGGCTGGACGCGCGCGCCCGCCTGTGATCCTTTGCCGGACATGAAGGATGACGCGCGGCGGCGAAGCGATTTCTGGCGCCACACACCTCTTGACCAGATGACCGACGCGCAGTGGGAATCGCTCTGCGACGGCTGCGGGCGCTGCTGCGTGCTGAAGCTGGAGGACGAGGACAGCGGCAGGATCGTCTACACCGACGTGCATTGCCGCCTGTTCGACCCGGACAGCTGCCGCTGCGGCAATTACGCGATCCGCAAGCAGCTGGTGCCGGGCTGCGTGACGCTGGACCCCGCGACCATCCACGAGATCAAGGGCTGGATGCCAAGCACCTGCGCCTATCGGCTGCTGGCCGAGGGCCGCCCCCTGCCCGACTGGCACCCGCTGATCACCGGCGATCCGCGCAGCACCGACGCCGCCGGCATCGCCATGCGCAATTGCACGACGCCCGAATACGAAGTGGACGAGGACGACCTCCCGGACCACGCCATTGAAGGAAAGCTCTGAGATGTGGTTCACCTCCGACAACGCCGGCCCCGCCCATCCCGCGATGCTGGAATCCATGACCCGCGCCAATGACGGCTACGCGGCCTCCTATGGCGGCGACGGGATTTCCGCCCGCGTGACGGCGCTGGTGCGCGAGGTGTTCGAAGCCCCCGAGGCGGTGGTGCATCTGGCCTCCACCGGCACCGCGGCGAATGCGCTGGCGCTGGCCTGCCTGTGCCCGCCCTGGGCCACGGTCTATTGCCACGAGGAAGCCCATATCGAAGTGGACGAATGCGGCGCGCCGGAATTCTACACCGGCGGCGCCAAGCTCACGCTGCTGCCTGGAGATCACGCGAAGATCGACCCGCAGGCGCTTGAAGCCAAACTGGAAACCGCCGAACATGTGGGCGTGCATAATGTCCAGCGCGGCGCGGTGTCGATCACCCAGGCGAACGAACTGGGCGCGGTCTACGGCCTGGACGAGGTCGCCGCGCTGACCGCGCTGGCCCGGCGCTGGGACCTGCCGGCGCATATGGACGGCGCCCGCTTCGCCAACGCCGTGGCGCGGCTGGGCTGTTCGCCCGCCGAGCTGTCCTGGAAAGCCGGGATCGACGTGCTCGGGCTTGGCGCCACCAAGAACGGCGCGCTGGGGGTGGAGGCGGTGATCTTCTTCGACCCGGAAAAAGCCTGGGAATTCGAGCTGCGGCGCAAGCGCGGCGGGCATCTGCATTCGAAGATGCGCTATGTGGCGGCGCAGATGGAGGCCTATCTGAGCGACGGGCTGTGGCTTGATCTGGCGCGGCGCGCCAACGCCGCGGCGGATCGGCTCGCCGCCGGGCTCGCGGCGTCGGGCGTCGCGGAGATCATGCATCCGGTGGACGCCAACATCATCTTCGCCGCCCTGCCCCGGCGCCTGCATGACCGGCTGGCGACGCGCGGCGCGCGGTATTTTTACTGGCCCAACGATCCGGCGCCCGCGGGCCCGGCCGATGCGCGCCATGGCTGCCGGCTGGTCTGCAACTGGGCGACGCGCGACGAAGACATCGACGCGTTCGTCGCGGCGCTGCGCGACTGACCGGGCGACAGGCCCCGCGCCGGGCCCCTCGGATCGAGGCGCCTGGCGCAAGGCCCGGGATCAGAAGATGAAATCGTCGCTGCTGAAATCGGGCGCATTGGCGTCCTCGACCCGGATGACGCCGCCGTCATAGGCGATCAGCACGTCATTCCCGTCCTGCGTGACATTGAGGTCCTGAAAATCCGCGGCCCCGGAATTGAACTTGATGTGATCGACCCCGTCGCGGAAATCGGTGATCCGGTCCCGACCGCCGCCGGTTGCGAACACGAAGATGTCCGCCGCCCCGCCGCCGGTCATCACGTCGCCGCCGGCGCCGCCGTTCAGCACGTCGCGCCCGCCGCCGCCGATCAGCCGGTCCTGGCCGCCGCCGCCGAGCATCACGTCATTGCCGAAGCCGCCGATCAGCCGGTCGCCGCCGGCGGCGCCGTTCAGGTAGTCATCGCCCGCGGCGCCCTTCATCACGTCGTTGCCCGCGCGCCCGACCAGACGGTCGCCGCCGCCGCCGCCGAGCATCACGTCCCTGCCGCCGCCGCCGTTCAGCAGATCGGCGCCGAGCCCGCCCACCAGCCGGTCATTGCCGGCGCCCCCGAACAGCTTGTCGCCGCCGGCATTGCCGAACAACTTGTCATTGCCCAGATCGCCGAACAGCCGGTCATCGCCGGCCGCCCCGCGCAGGATGTCCGCGCCGCCGCGCCCGTGGATCAGATCGTCGCCGCCCAGCCCGTTGATCCGGTCCGCGCCGGCGCCGCCGGCAAGCGTGTCGTCGCCGGCGCTCGGCCCCTTGGGCCCGCCGCCGCCGCCCGCGCCGTAGACGCGGTCATGCAGGTCGGTGAAATTGCCGTTCAGCGACCGGCTGTCATCGCCGAAGCCGATCAGCAGCTTGCCGTTCTTGCCCTGGGCGATGAACGGATCGCTCTGGTTGGCCAGCGCGAACTTGTTGACCCGCACTTCGTCGCCGTCACGCGCGCCATCGGCCTTGAACGCCTGCGCGCGCACCGAAAGCCCGCTGGAATCGCCGCTCTTGCCGCCGGAATCCTCCCAGGCGATGGCGAAGCCGCCGTTCTTCAGCGCCGTCAGGTCCAGATCGCGCTGTTCGCCGGCGCCCCGGTGGGCGGCGGTGAATTCTCGGGGAGAAGCGGCGGAGCCGTCGGGGTTGAACAGCCGGAACACCACCGTCGCGTCGCCGTCGAGGTTGCCGTTGGCCTTGGGCGTGTCGGTCTCGTAGGCGATCACGAAGCCGCCATTGTCGAGCGCCGCGATCTGGGGGGTGCCCACCCGATCGCCGATGCGGAAACTGACCTGATTGCCGCCGTCCCTGTCGGCGATCAGCACGGTGAGCTTGGCGAGGTCATCGGCGACGGTGACGATGCGCCCGTTGTTCAGCTCGGCCACCTGCGGCCTGATGTAGCTGGCGGACGCGCCGTCGAGCAGCACCCGTTCGGGGCCGACCCGCTGGCCCGCGGCGGTGAATTCCTGCGCGTAAATATCGCCGTCGCCGCTGAAAACCGGCGCGCGCTCGTCCTCCCATACGGCGTAGAAGCCGCCGTTCTTCAGCGCCGTGATCGCCGGGCGCGACTGATGGTCGGCGCTGTCGGCGTTCAGCGTGATCTCGGCCCCGACCTTCCGCCCCGCCGCGTTGAACACCTGGGCGCGGGCCTCGTTCTGATCGGATGTCAGGGTGATGTCGTGCCAGACCACGACGAAGCCGCCATTCGTCAGCGCCGTAACCTCCGGCAAGGTCTCCTGCCCCGGCGCGGTGGTGTTGATCTGGAACACCTGACCCAGGGGCTTGCCGCCGGCGTCGAGAAGCCGCCCGGCGATATTGGTCAGCGCCGTGTCGGGCAGGCCGGGGAACAGCGGGCTGACGATGCCGGTCCAGACCGCGATGTACTTGCCGTTGTTGAGCGCGGCCACATCGCCGTCAATGCCGCCGACGCTGACCGTGCCGATCAGCTTCTCGGCGCTCGGATTCTTCAATCCCATAAAATGGTCCCCCAATTCGATATTGTTGCGCGCCTGCGCAAAATTTTTTGAATCCATACCCGCCAAGGACAAGCATTTTTTTAACAATAGGTTAATCCTTAGCCGCGCTGTCCGGGCTTTCGGCTTCGAATCCCAGCGTCTTCGGATCGAATTGATAATGCCGCCCGCAAAACTGGCAATCCGCCGTCAGCTTGCCCGCGTCATTGGTCATGTGGGCGATGTCCTTGGCCGAATACTGCGCCATCGCCGCCACCACCTTGTCCGGCGAACAGGTGCAGCCAAAGCGCACCGGCTGCGGGGGATGGACGCGCGGCGTCTCTTCATGGAACAGCCGCAGCAGCAGGGATTCGCATGTCACATGCGGGCCGATCAGCTCGTGGGTCTCGACGGTGTCGAGCAGCAGGTTGACCCGCCGCCAGTCCTCGCCGGCGCCGCCCATGTCGGCCACGTCGTTGGCGGACAGGGGTCCGTCCTCGCCGCCGGGGCCATCGATCGCCCTGTGGGGCGCGACCGGGGGCAGGTGCTGCAGCATCACCCCGCCGGCCCGCCAGACCGGAGCGCCGCCGGGCGCGACGGTCTCGGCCGAGGCCAGGGCGAATCGGGTGGCGATCTGCTCGGACTGGGCGAAATAGGTCTCGGCGCTGGCGGCGATCGAACCGCCGGTCAACTGGGTCACGCCCTGATAGGGCTGCATGCCCTCGCCCTGGTCGATGGTCATCGCGAACAGCCCCTTGCCGAGCTGCGCGAAGGCGCCCGCCCCGGGCGCCACGGCCGCGGCGTCAAACCCGGCATAGGCGCGGATGCGCGCCGGTTCGCCGGGGGCGGCAGGGGCGAAGTAATCGGTGGCGATGAGCCGGATCGGCCCGTCGCCGCGGATCTGCAGGCTGAGACGCCAGCGCAGCTTGATGGTCTCGCCGATCAGCGCCGTGAGCATCGCCGCCTCGGCCACCAGCCCCGAGACCAGCGGCGGATAGGCGTGCTGTTCGAGGATCCCCGCCAGCGTCGCGTCGAGCCGCGCCACCCGGCCGCGGATATGCGGGCGTTCAAGCTGGAAGGGCAGGATCGAATCGTCGCCGCAGCCGGCCGTTGCGGTATTGGGCGCTGCGGTTTCAGGCGGTGTCGGGCCGGACTCCGACTTGCTGGCGGGATGCGAGGCCATCATGCGTCTCCGGGGTGATCTGCGACGGGCGCGAAGGCGGGAGACTTACAGAACCGCGCCGATTTTCGCAATCGCCCGCAACGCGCCCGCCATGGACGCGGCCCCCGCGTCACGCCGCTGCGGCGCATCGGCCAGACGCCTCGAATGCAGGGCGCCGGACGCCCAGGCCGCGACGGGCGCGCCCGATCAGGCCTGCCGGGCGCTGCGCGCGCGCCAGATCGCCATGGCGAAGAACATCAAGGCCGAGAGCAGCAGCCCCATGCCCGCGGGCGTCGGCACGATGGTCGGCTTGCGCCGTTCGATCTTGATCGCCGCCGGCTTGGGCAGCGGCGCCCCGGCGCCGATGTCCGACAGGATCGAGCGCACCGGCATGGCGAAGGCGCCGTCGAACAGCGAGGCGGCCCTCGCCTCCGGCCCTTCCAGCGCAAAGCCGCCGCCCATCGCCCCGTCATCGGTGAGCACGTCCAGATCGCCCTCGGCGATCTCGCCAAGCACCGCATCGTTGTCGTCCAGTTCGCCGGCCCCGGTCATCGGCGCCACGGCCAGCGCCGCCGCGAACGCGAACGCCGCGCAGCCGCCGGCGGCCATGCGCGCGCCCCGGACGCGCGCCGCCCACGCGGGTTTCCCCGAAAATCTCATCATCGCCATCGCCCCCAAGCTTCGGCGCCATCATGCAGTGCGAAGGTTATC
Source organism: Oceanicella sp. (assembly GCF_056449545.1). Classification (NCBI taxonomy): domain Bacteria; kingdom Pseudomonadati; phylum Pseudomonadota; class Alphaproteobacteria; order Rhodobacterales; family Paracoccaceae; genus Oceanicella; species Oceanicella sp. The sequence continues at coordinate 12,906 of NZ_JBWOMN010000010.1, forward strand.
TAATGATCAAATGTGACGAACAAAAGTCGGATCGGCGGCAATGGGGCGAAATCCGACCGCATGCGGCGGCGCGCGTTCCGGCGCGCCGCCATGGCGCGGCCCGCCCGGGTCAGCCGGGCGTCTGGTCAGGCCTATATCGCGCCAAGGCACCAGCGCAGCACGCTTTTCTGGGCATGCAGGCGGTTTTCAGCTTCGTCGAACACCACCGATTGCGGGCCGTAGATGACCTCCTCGCTCGCCTCCTCGCCGGGATGGGCGGGCAGGCAATGCATGAATGTCGCGTCGGGCGCCGCGGCGGCCATCAGCGCCGAATCCACCTGATACGGGCGCAGCAGGTTGTGGCGGCGGTCGCGCGCGTCGCCCTCGTCATTCATGCTCAGCCAGGTGTCGGCCACCACCGCGTCGGCGCCGGCCACGGCATCGCGCGCGTCGCGATGCAGCGATATGCGCGCCCCCTGGGCGCGGGCCCATTCCAGATGCGCCGGCGAGGGATCGAGCGTTTCGGGCGTGGCGATCGCCAGGTCGAAATCAAAGCGCGCCGCGGCCTCGATGAAGGACGAGCACATGTTGTTGCCATCCCCCACCCAGGCGAATTTGCGCCCCTTCACCGGCCCGCGATGTTCCTCGAAAGTGAGGATGTCGGCCATCAGCTGGCAGGGGTGCGAATCGTCGGTCAGCCCGTTGATCACCGGCACGTCGGCGTGTTCGGCGAGGTCGAGCAGGGTCTCGTGGGCGCCGGTGCGGATCATGATCGCGTCCACGTAGCGGCTGAGCACGCGGGCGGTGTCGGCGACGCTTTCGCCCCGGCCCAGCTGCATGTCGGCGCCCGACAGCATCAGGGTCTCGCCGCCAAGCTGGCGCATGCCCACATCGAAGCTGATGCGGGTGCGGGTCGAGGGCTTTTCGAAGATCATCGCCAGGATCCGGCCTTTCAGGGGCCGATCCGCGTCGGGCGTCCCCTTCGGCTGGCCGTCGCGCGCGGCCTTCACCGCGCGGGCGTCGTCGATCATGGCGCGCAGATCCGCCGCCCCGACCGCGTGCAGGTCAAGGAAATGCCGCCGGGTCCGGTCGCCGGCGCCGGGCAGTCGGGTGGCGGGTTCGTTGGGGTAGCAGCTCATGTCGCGCCCTCCGTCTTCGGCCCCGCCGCCACCGCCGCGCAGGCGGCGTCGAGCCGGGTCATCGCCTCGTCAAGTTCCGCCGCGGTGATGTTCAACGGCGGCAGCAGGCGCACCACGTTGTCCGCCGCCGGCACCGTGAGCACATGCGCGTCGTAGCCCGCCTGCACCAGCGCCATGTTGGGCGCCTTGCATTCCAGCCCCAGCATCAGCCCCTCGCCGCGCACGCCCGACAGCACGTCGGGATGCGCCGCCGCCAGCCCTTCAAGCTTCTGGCGCAGCGCCCCGGCGGTGCGGTTCACCTGATCCAGAAACCCGTCGGCGAGCACGATGTCGAGCACCGCATTGCCCACCGCGCAGCCCAGAGGGTTGCCGCCATAGGTGGACCCGTGGGTGCCCGGGGTCATGCCGTTGGCCGCCGCTTCGGTGGCCATCAGGGCGCCCAGCGGAAAGCCGCCGCCTATGGCCTTGGCGATGGCCATGACATCAGGCGCGGCGCCCGCCCATTCATGGGCGAACAGCCGCCCGGTGCGCCCGATCCCGCACTGGATCTCGTCGAAGATCAGCAGCAGGCCCTGTTCGTCGCACAACTCGCGCAGCCCGCGCAGAAATTCGCGCGAGGCGACGCGGACGCCGCCCTCGCCCTGCACCGGCTCCACCATGATCGCCGCGGTCTGAGGCCCGACCAGCGCGCGCGCCGCCGCCAGGTCGTCGAAGGGCGCGTGATCGAATCCCGGCATCAGCGGCCCGAAGCCCTTGGTCATCTTTTCCGACCCCGAGGCGGCGATGGCGCCGGTGGAGCGGCCGTGAAAACAGCCCTCGAAGGTGATGATCCGGCGCCGTTCGGGCTGCCCGAGATCATGAAAATGCTTGCGCGTCATCTTTATCGCAAGCTCCACCGCCTCGGTCCCCGAATTGGTGAAGAACACGGTGTCGGCGAAACTGTTCGCCACCAGCGTTTCGGCCAGTTTTTCCTGACCGGGGATGCGGTAGAGATTGGAGGTGTGCCACAAACGTCGCGCCTGCGTCTCCAGCGCCTTGACGAGCGCGGGATGGGCGTGGCCCAGCGCATTCACCGCGATCCCGGCGCCGAGATCGAGATACTGCGCTCCCTTGTCGTCAGTCAGCCAGGGGCCGCTCCCTTCCACGAAGGAAAGGGGCGCCCGCGCATAGGTCGGAAGGACGGGCGTGATCACCTGTTGGTCTCCTTTGGGTCCGGCCGCCCGAAAAGGAAAACGCCCCTCCGGGCGGCCGGTCCGGGGGGCGAAGCGCGGGTTTTCCCGCGCGCGCGCGCAAATGTCAACGTGAAGCGGCGATCGTCTTGTCATGCGGAGGCGGGTTGCCGAGGGCGGCGGGCATCGCCGCCAGCGCAACGACCGATCGAGTCCCCCGGGCGGAATGTCCGGGCGGCGACGGCGGTCAGGCGATCGCGACGGCCCGCAAGACCGGGACCGGCGGGTCAGGCGGACTCGTCATCCGCCTTGCGCAGATCCGGCGGCGTCGCCTCCTCGGCCAGCGCCGCCACGGCCTCGGCGAGCGGCATCGCCCGCTGCCCCCTGGCCCCGAGGCGGCGCAGCGACACCGTGCCGGCCTCGACCTCCTGACGCCCCACGGCAAGGATCGCCGGGACCTTGGCGACCGAGTGTTCGCGCACCTTGAAATTGATCTTTTCATTGCGGGTGTCGGCGTCGGCGCGCAGCCCCGCCTTGCGCAGCGCCGCCACCACATCCGCCGCGTAGCCGTCGGCGTCAGAGGTGATGGTGGCCACCACCGCCTGGCGCGGCGCCAGCCACAGCGGGAACCGCCCGGCGTGGTTCTCGATCAGGATGCCGAGAAACCGTTCGAACGACCCCAGAATCGCGCGGTGCAGCATCACCGGGCGGTGCTTGGCGCCGTCCTCGCCGACATATTCGGCGTCGAGCCGCCCCGGCATGTTGAAATCCACCTGGAAGGTGCCGCATTGCCATTCGCGGCCGATGGCGTCGGTGAGCTTGAAATCCAGCTTCGGGCCGTAGAACGCGCCCTCGCCGGGGTCGAGCTCGAACTTGTCGGTGACCTTCAGGATCGCCGATTCCAGCGCCGCTTCGGACTTGTCCCAGATCTCGTCGCTGCCGACGCGGGTCTCGGGCCGGGTCGACAGCTTGATCTCGAAGCCGTCAAAGCCGAGATCCGTGTAGATGGAGCTCAGCAATTCGATGAATTTCGCGGTCTCGGGCTCGATCTGCGCCTCGGTGCAGAAGATATGGGCGTCGTCCTGGGTGAAGCCGCGCACCCGCATCAGCCCGTGCATGGACCCGGAGCTTTCATAGCGGTGACAGGATCCGAACTCTGCCAGCCTGAGCGGGAGATCTCGATAGGATTTCAATCCCTGGTTGTATATCTGCACGTGACACGGGCAGTTCATCGGCTTCAACGCGTTCACCCGCTTTTCGTTGGCGTGTTCTTCGTCGATCTCGGTGATGAACATGTTTTCGTGGTATTTTTCCCAGTGCCCGGATTTTTCCCACAGCTTGCGGTCCACCACCTGCGGGGTGCGGATCTCCTTGTAGCCCGCTTCGGTCAGGCGGCGGCGCATGTAGTCTTCAAGCGCCCGGTAGATGGTCCAGCCGTCAGGGTGCCAGAACACCATGCCGGGGGCCTCTTCCTGCAGGTGGAACAGCGACATTTCCCGCCCGATCCGGCGATGGTCGCGCTTGGCGGCCTCCTCGAGCATGGTCAGATGGGCGTTCAGGTCCTTCTTGCTGCGAAACGCCACCCCGTAGATGCGCTGCAGCATGGGGTTGCGGTGATCGCCGCGCCAATAGGCGCCGGCGACGCTCATCAGCTTGAAGGCGTCAGGGGGCACCTGCCCGGTATGGGCCAGATGCGGGCCGCGGCACAGGTCCTGCCAATGGCCGTGCCAATACATGCGGATCGGCTCGCCCGCGGGGATCATGTCGACCAGTTCGACCTTGTAGGGTTCGTTGTTGGCCTCGTAGAACTTCTTCGCCCGCGCGCGGTCCCACAACTCGGTGGTCACCGGATCGCGCCTGGCGATGATCTCGCGCATCTTCTTCTCGATGGCGGCGAGATCCTCGGTGGAGAACGGCGCCTCGCGGTCGAAATCGTAATAGAATCCGTTCTCGATCACCGGGCCGATGGTGACCTTCACCTCGGGCCAGATCTCCTGCACCGCGCGGGCCATGATATGGGCGCAGTCGTGGCGGATCAGCTCCAGCGCCGCGTCGTCCTTGCCGGTGACGATCGCCAGCCGCGCATCCGCCGTGATGGGCGCGCTCAGGTCGCTCAGCCGTCCGTCGATGCGCGTCGCGATCGCCGCCTTGCCGAGCGATTTCGAGATGTCGGCGGCGACCTCGCCGCCGGTGATCCCGGCGGGATAGGTTCGCGCCGCGCCATCGGGCAGGGTGATCTTCACCATGCGTGCGGCGCTCGCTTCGCTCATCTGTCTTCTCCGGCCATGGCGCCGGGGCCGACCCCCGGAGCGTTGCAGCGCACCATATGGGGGGGTCGGGGCTTGTCAAGCGACGGGGCCGGCGCAGGGCGTCAATGGCGCTACGGCGCCCGCGATCCGTTGGGCAGCAACTGCACCCCCGCAGGGCAGGAGACCATCACCGGCACGCCGTAGACCAGCGCCGGCGGATCGGCGGTGGTGGCCGCGTAGCCGCCCACCGAAACGCCCTCGCAGCCGGCGGCGTTGGCGTTGCGCACGATCAGATTGGCCTCGCCGGCGGCCTCTTCGCCGCTGACGTCGCTTTCGCCGAGAAACACGAATTCATTGATGTTGGCGCGCGCGCAGGCGGCCAGCGCCAGCGCCGCGAAGGCCAGGGCGAGCATGGGAGTTTTCATGACGCATCCAGTCGGTCTGAACAATCGCACGAACACGGGTTGAATACGCAAGCCGAAGGCAACCGGAGGCCAGACTACGCCCCCGGCGCCGTCAGGCCCGTGAACCCGGCGCAATCCCGGGCCCGGGCAACGCCGGTTCAGCCGAAGCCGTAGATCTCCAGCGTCGCGCGCTGCATCTGCGCCATGGAGAAAAGCCGCGCCACCCGCGCCCGCCCGGCCCTGCCCATGCGCGCCCGGGCGCCGTCATCCATGTCGAGCGCCCGCCCGATCGCGGCGGCCAGCGCGGCGGCGTCGCCGGGGGGGTAGCGCCAGCCGGTCACGCCCTCGGCCACGGTCTCGACCGCGCCGCCATGGTCGGTGGCGACCACCGGGCGGCCCATGGCCTGGGCCTCGGCCGCCACGCGCCCGAAGGCCTCCGGTTCGATCGAGGCGCTGACCGCCACCGAGGCCAGCTTCAGCGCCGCCGCCATGTCGTCGCAATGCCCGCCCAGCGACACGCAATCCGCCAGCCCCGCGGCGTCGATGCGGGCCTGCAATTCGCGCCCGTAGGGGCTGTCGGTGTCGCCGCCGACGATCAGGAACTGGAAATCCGCCGCCCCGCGCGCCGCGCGCAGCAGCGCCGCGGCGTCGATGAAATGCTCCTGACCTTTCCAGCGGGTGAGGCGGCCGGGCAGCAGCGCCACCGGGCGCGGGCTTTCCACCAGCCCCCAGCGGGCGGCCAGCGCGACGGCGCGTTCGCCCGACACCGCCGCGGCGTCGAACTGCGCCATGTCGACGCCGCGCGGGATGGTGACGATCTCGGCCCCCGGATGCCGGGCGCGGATCAGCCCGGCGATGTAGTCGGACACCGCGACGCTCGGACGCCCGCGCGCCATGACGCCGTTGTAGAACCGCTTCAGCGGCGCGTTTTCGCGATAGGCGCCATGATAGGTGGTGATGAACCGCGCGCCGCTGCGCCGCGCCGCCAGCCAGCCCGCCCAGGCCGGGGCGCGGCTGCGCGCGTGGATGATCGCCACCCGCTCGCCCTTCACGATCCGCGCCAGTTCCGCGGCGTTGCGCCGGATCGCCAGCGGCGATTTCGCGCCGATGTCGAGCCGGATCAGTTCGCCCCCCGCGCGCGCCAGCGCCGCCTCCATGCGCCCGCCCCGGCTGGCCACCAGCGCCCGGCCGCCGGCGGCGGTGATGGCGCGGGCGATGTCGATGGCGCCGCGCTCGACGCCGCCGGACTCCAGCGCCGGCACCAGTTGCAGCACCGTCGGCGCGCCGCCCGACCGCGGCCCGCCCCGCTTGTCATCGCCGCGCCGCGCGCTAGTCTCGCGCTCCGATCCCCGCGCATTCGCGCCGTCAGCAGCGGACAGGCCCATGACACTCCCCCCAGATCCCCCCGCAGATTCCCCCGCAGATAGTCTCGCAGATCTTCTCGCAGACGACCCCGAACACCTTGATGCCAGGGACGGCCGACGCATCGCTTACCACAGGTTCCGGGGCGATGGCGACACGCGACCCGGGGTGACGTTCCTCGGCGGCTTCAAGTCCGACATGACCGGGACCAAGGCCCTGCATCTGGAAACCCTGTGCCGGGCGCAGGGGCGGCCGTTCCTGCGTTTCGACTACACCGGGCACGGGCGAAGCTCGGGCGATTTCCTCGACGGCTGCATCGGCGACTGGGCGCGCGACGCCATGGACGCGCTCGTCGCGCTGACCGAGGGGCCGCAGATCCTCGTGGGCTCGTCCATGGGCGGCTGGATCGCGCTGCTGCTGGCGCGCGAGGCGCCCGAACGCGTCGCCGCGCTGATCACCATCGCCGCGGCCCCGGATTTCACCGCCGACGGCATGGAGCCGTCATTCTCAGCCGCGCAGATCGCCGAGATGGCCGCGACCGGGCGGGTGTCCCTGCCCTCGGATTACGGCGACGAGCCCTATGTGATCACCCGGCGGCTGATCGAGGACGGGCGCGACCGGCTGGTGCTGCGCGATCCCCTGCCCCTGCCCTTCCCGGTGCGGCTGCTGCACGGCGCGGCGGATGCGGACGTGCCCATGAGCCGCGCGCTGGCGCTGTTGGATCACGCGGATTGCCCGGACATGCGCCTGCAACTGGTCAAGGGCGCGGATCACCGATTCTCCGGCCCCCGCGAACTGGCGATCCTCGGCGCGACGCTGAAGGAGGTCTGCGGCCTGCTCGCGTCATGAGCGCGCGGACGGGCGGATGGCTTGCCGCTCGGCGCGTGAGCTTCCCGCGTCACAACGCCGGGAATGCCGGCCGGGCGGCGCGGTTTGCGATCAAAGCGGTTGCTCTTGACCGGTTTGCGCGACATGCTCGAAAAAAACAGCAACGGGGTAAGGTTTTATGGTGGGGGCGCAGTCGCTGCTGAGCGTGGATGGTCTGTCCGTGACTTTCGGGCGCGGCGCGGCGGCGATGCGCGTGGTCTGCGACGTGGGCTTCACCCTGCGGCGCGGCGAAACCCTGGCGCTGGTGGGCGAAAGCGGCTCGGGCAAGACCCTGACCGGCAAGGCGCTGCTGAAGATCCTGCCCCGCGGCGCGCGCATCGAGGGCGGGCGGGCGATGTTCAGCGGGCGCGGCGAGGACGGGCTGCCCGCCGAGCCCCGCGACCTGCTGGCCATGTCCCCGCCGCAGATTCGCGCCATTCGCGGCGGGCGGATCTCGATGATCTTTCAGGAACCCATGAGTTCCCTGTCGCCGCTGCACACCATCGGCGACCAGGTGGTCGAAGCGCTGCGCCTGCACCGCCCGGAACGCGGCGAGGAGGCCAGGCTCACCTGCCTGGAAATGTTCGACAATGTGGGATTTCACCACCCCGAGCAGGCCTGGTCCGCCTATCCGTTCGAATTGTCCGGCGGGCTGCGCCAGCGCGCCATGATCGCCATGGCGATGATCTGCCGGCCGGATCTGATGATCGCCGACGAACCGACCACGGCGCTCGACGTGACCACGCAGGCGCAGGTGCTGGACCTGATCCGCACCCTGCAAAAGGATACCGGCATGTCGATGATCCTGGTCACCCATGATCTCGGCGTGGTCGCCAACATGGCCGATCAGGTGGTGGTGATGCGCAAGGGCAAGGTGGTGGAATCCGGCCCCTGCGTCACGGTGCTCACCGAACCGGGGCATGGCTACACCCGGGCGCTGATCACCGCCGCGCCCGAGGTGCCGCTCGACAAGCCGCTGCGGATCGGCGGCGTCGAGGATCCGATTTTCTGGGCCCGCGGCCTGTCCAAGACCTATCCGGGGCGGCGCAAGGGCTTCGCGCCGCCGCCGCCCGCGGTGAAGGCGGTGCAGGACGTGGAACTGGCGGTCGGGCGCGGCGAGACGCTGGCGGTGGTCGGCGAAAGCGGATCGGGCAAATCCACCATCGCCAAGCTGATGCTGCGCGCCGAGGAGCCCGACCCGGGCGCCGAGGTCGGGTTTCGCGGCGCCGACGGGATCGAGCAGGACGTGATGGCGCTGCGCGGCGACGACCTGAAGCGGTTCCGCGCCCGGGTGCAGATCGTGTTCCAGGACCCCTACGCCTCGCTGTCGCCGCGCATGTGCGTGATGGACATCCTCACCGAGCCGCTGCGGGTGCACAAGGTCGGCGGGCGGCGCGACCAACGCGAACGCGCCGCGTCGCTGATGGAGCGCGTGGGCCTGTCTCCCGACCATCTGAGCCGCTTTCCGCACGCGTTTTCCGGCGGCCAGCGCCAGCGCATCTCCATCGCCCGCGCATTGGCGCTGCAACCCGAATTGCTGGTCTGCGACGAACCGACCTCGGCGCTCGACGTGTCGGTGCAGGCGCAGGTGCTGGATCTGCTGAAGGAACTGCGCGACGACATGGGGCTGAGCTACCTGTTCATCAGCCATGACCTGACCGTGGTCGCCGATCTCGCCGACCGGGTGGCGGTGATGCGCCGCGGGCGCATCGTCGAACAGGGCCCCGCCAGCCTGTTGTTCCAGAATCCCAGACATCCCTACACCCGCGCGCTGATCGCCGCGTCGCCGGAACCCGACCCCAACCGCCGGCTCGACCTTGCCGAGGTGGCGCGCGGCGCCGGGGACCCGGAAACCTGGCCGCTGCCCTTCGCCTATCGCGGCGACGACGCGCCCGGGCTGATGGAGATCGAACCGGGCCATTACGTGAGGTGCGCCGCATGACGCTGCATAGACGCCCCCTGTCGCTGACCCTGCCGCTGCTGGCGGCCGCCGCGCTGTCGGCGCTGGCGGCTCTGACCGGCCTCGCCGCGGCGCAGGTTCCCGAGTTGCAGGAAACGCCCGTCCTCGCGGATCGCGTCGCGGCGGGCGAATTGCCGCCGGTGGCCGAACGCGCGCCAAGCGAGCCGCTGGTGGTGGATCTGGCCGCCAAGGGGCGTGCGATCGGGCGGCAGGGCGGGGTGCTGCGCACCATCTTCTCGCGCTCCAAGGACATCCGCTACATGGTGGTCTACGGCTATGCCCGGCTGGTGGGCTATGACGAACAATACCGGCTGAAGCCCGACATCCTGCGCGACGTGACCGTCGAGGACGGCCGCATCTTCACCCTGCATCTGCGCAAGGGGCACAAATGGTCCGACGGCGCGCCCTTCACCACCGAGGATTTCCGCTACTGGTGGGAGGACGTGGCCAACAATCCCGACCTCTCGCCCTCGGGCCCGCCCGAACTGATGCTGACCGAGGGCGAGCCGCCGGTGGTGACGGTGATCGACGAGACCACGATCCGTTTCGCCTGGCCCTATCCCAACCCGCGCTTCCTGCCGGCGCTGGCGCAGGCGCGCCCGCCCTTCATCTTCCGGCCGGCGCATTACATGAAGAACTACCATGTAAAATACACCGACCCGTCCAAGCTGAAGGCGCTGATAAAGAAACGCCGGGCGCGCAACTGGGCGCAGCTGCACAACAAATACGACAACATGTACAAGTTCGACAATCCAAAGCTGCCCACCTTGCAGCCGTGGGTGAACACCAACCGCAAGAACGGCGAGCGTTACCTGTTGCAGCGCAATCCCTACTATCACCGCGTCGACCCCGAAGGCCGTCAGCTGCCCTATATCGACACCGTGGACATCGCCATTTCGGCCGGCGGGCTGATCCCGTCCAAGATCACGCTGGGCGAGGCGGATCTGCAGATCCGCTCGCTGAGCTTTTCGGACGCGCCGGTGCTGAAGAAGGGCGAGAAGAGCGGCGGCTACGACACCTATCTTTGGGCCAATGGATCGGGGGCCGAGATCGCGCTCTACCCCAACCAGAACTACACCGACAAGGCCTATCGCACGCTGTTTCGCGACGTGCGCTTCCGGCGGGCGCTCAGCCTCGCCATCGACCGGCGCACCGTCAACAAGTCGCTGTATTTCGGACTGGCGGCGGAGCGCGCCATGGCGGCGCTGCCCTCGAGCCCCTTCTATGACGAGGCCAACGCCTTGTCCTACGCCGAATTCGATCTCGAGCGCGCCAGCGCGCTGCTCGACGACATCGGGCTGACGGCGCGCGACGGCGCCGGCATCCGCAAGCTGCCCGACGGGCGCTCGCTGGAAATCGTGGTGGAAAGCGCCGGCGAGCGCGGCGTGGAAAGCGACGCCATGGAGCTGGTGGCCGAGACCTGGCGCGACATCGGGGTCAAGCTGATCTACCGGCCGCTGGATCGCGACATCCTGCGCAACGCCGCCTATCAGGGCAATTCGATGATGCCGGTCTGGTTCGGCTGGAACAACGGCATCCCGACCCCCGAGGCGCCGCCCACGGAACTGGCCCCGGTGGATCAGGCCAATTTCAGCTGGCCCATGTGGGGGCAGTATTTCCAGACCAAGGGCCAGGCCGGCGAGGCCCCGGACACGCCCGAGTCAAAGCGGCTGCTGGCGCTGTTCAAGGACTGGAGCCGCGCCGGGGACGGCGAGGCCCGCGCGGCGATCTGGCGCGAGATGCTGGCGATCCATGCCGATCAGGTTTTCGGCATCGGTCTGGTGAGCGCCGCGCCGCAGCCGCTGATCGTGTCGAAAAAGCTGCGCAACGTGCCCAGGAAGGCGATCTACGCCTGGGATCCGGGCGCGCATCTGGGCGTGCATCGCCCGGACGAGTTCTTTTTCGCCGAATGACGCCGCCCGGCGACTGCTGACCGACGACCGAAGACCGAAGACCGAAGACCGAAGATTGACGAAAACATGAAACGGCCGCGAGAGCCGCAAGGAGAACCGGGTGCTTCGCTACATTCTGCGCAGGATCGGAATCATGGCATGGACGCTGCTGCTGGTCAGCGTCCTGATCTTCTGGATCGTCAACCTGCCGCCCGGCGATTTCCTGTCCAACCAGATCGCGCAGCTGCGCGCGTCGGGCGAGGCGGCCTCGGTGGCCAAGGCGGAATTCCTGATGCGCGAATACGCGCTGGATCAGCCCCTGTGGAGGCAATATCTGATCTGGATGGGGTTCTGGGCCGGGCCGAACGGGTTCTCGGGCATCCTGCAGGGCGATCTGGGCTGGTCCTTCGAGCTTGACCAGCCGGTGGGCGAGGTGATGGGCGACGCCATCTGGATGACCATCGCGCTCAATTTCTTCACCCTGCTGTTCGTCTACGTGGTGGCGCTGCCGCTGGGGGCGATCGCCGCGGTGAAGGCCAACAGCTGGATCGACTACGCCGCCACCTTCATCGGCTATATCGGGCTGGCGACGCCGAATTTCCTGCTGGCGCTGATCCTCTACCACAAGGGCGCGCAATGGTTCGGCCTGCCGGTGGGCGGGCTGATGAGCAAGGAATTTTCCGGCGAACCCATGAGCCTGGCCAAGCTTGGCGACATCATGGTGCACATGATCGTGCCGATCATCGTCATCGGCACCTCGGGCATGGCCGGCATGGTGCGCCGCCTGCGCGCCAACCTGCTCGACGAATTGTCAAAGCCCTACGTGGTGACGGCGCAGGCCAAGGGCGTCGGGCCGGTCACCACGGTTGTCAAATATCCGCTGCGCATGGCGCTCAACCCGTTCGTGGCCGATATCGGCAACCTGCTGCCCTCGCTGGTCTCGGGATCGGTGCTGGTGTCGCTGGTGATGGGGTTGCAGACCATCGGTCCGATCCTGCTGTCGGCGCTGCGCAGTCAGGATTATTTCCTGTCGGGGTTCATCCTGCTGTTCGTGTCGGTGCTGACCCTGGTCGGCATGCTGGTCAGCGACCTGCTGCTGGCGCTGCTCGATCCGCGCATTCGATTCTCGGGGAGAAAGTGATGACCGGCGCCCGCGAAACCGCCCTGCCGGCGATGCAGGACCCCGACGCGCATTACGTCTCCGACGACCCCTATGACGCCGAGTCCGACCTGCAGACGCTGGACCGCGCCGATCTCGACGCCTCGACCCTGACGCTGGTCTGGCGGCGGTTCCGGCGTCACAAGCTGGCGATGATCTCGGGGATCTACCTGCTGCTGATCTATCTGGCGCTGCCCTTCATCGGATTCCTGGCCCCCTACGACCCGGCGCAGCGCAACGCCGACGCGATCTTTGCGCCGCCCCAGTCGGTGGAATTCTTCAAGAACGGGTATTTCGCGGTCACCTATCCGCTGGAAAGCGCCATCGACATGGAGACGTTCCAGCCGGTGTTCACCGCCGATTACGACGACCCGCGCCCGGTGCGCTTCTTCACCGATTGCGGGCCGGAATACACCCTTCTGTGGGCGTTCAAGTCGCGCATGCGGCTGTTCTGCCCGCCCGAAGGCGCGGAGATGCATCTGCTGGGCGCCGACCGGCTGGGGCGCGACATGCACAGCCGCATCATGTACGGCGCGCGGCTCAGCCTCACCGTGGGGCTGATCGGCGTCGCCATCAGCTTCAGCATCGGCATGACGCTGGGGGGCGTGGCGGGGTATTTCGGCGGCTGGGTCGACGGGGTCGTGCAGCGCAGCATCGAGATCATCCGCTCGCTGCCCGAACTGCCGATCTGGCTGGCGCTGTCGGCGGCGATCCCGGCCAATTGGGGGCCGGTGTCGGTGTTCTTCATCATTTCGGTCATTCTGGGCCTGCTCGACTGGCCGGGACTGGCGCGCGCGGTGCGATCGAAATTCCTGTCCCTGCGCGAGGAGGATTACGTGCGCGCCGCGGAACTGATGGGGGCCTCGACCGGGCGCATCATCGGGGCCCACATGATGCCCAGTTTCATGAGCCACCTGGTGGCCTCGGCGACGCTGTCGATCCCGGCGATGATCCTCGGCGAGACGGCGCTGTCGCTGCTGGGGCTCGGGCTGCGCCCGCCGGCGGTGAGCTGGGGGCTGATGCTCAACGACGCGCTGGACCTGACGGCGGTGGAGATCTATCCGTGGCTGCTGTTTCCCATGGCGCCGGTGATCATGGTGGTGCTGGCCTACAGTTTCCTTGGCGACGGGCTGCGCGACGCGCTGGACCCCTATTCCTGACCCCGCCCGGATACGCCGGCCCATTCCCGCCGAGACCCGGACGCTGACCAGTCAACCGGAGACCGGCTGACGCCGGTCACGCCTTTTGCGCCTGTCCTCGCCCTTCGGGCTGCGGGCAGGCGGGCGCGCCCCAGCCGGGGGCGCGCGGCGCGGGTCGGCCTATTCCTCGACCACCGATCCCGCGGTCACCGACCAGTCGCCGTCGCTGCGGCGCAGGATCAGCGCGGCGCGCACGCCTTCGACCGGGTAGCGCAGCGACACCTGCGCGGCGTCGCCGTCGACCGCGATGTCGTTGACGATCAGCGCCGGGCGGCCGCCGGGATCCGCGGCGAGCACCTCCACCGGCTCGCCGAACTTGGTGAGCTTTGCGCCATCGCAGCGTGCATCGTCGCAAACCAGTCGCAGCGGTTTGCGCTCGGGCGCGTCGTTCTCGTGGAAATATCCGGTCAGGCCATCGTAGTCGATGACCGCCTGAAGCAGGGATTCGTCTGTCATCTGGAAAGTCTCCGCACTGGCTGACGCGATGGTCAGCGCGAGGGTCAGGGGGGCGGCGAAACGGCGCATGTGGATCACCAGTATCGCGACACGTCGCGGCCGTAGGCGGCCCGTTCGAAGGCCTTGCCCTCGTCGCCGGCCTGGTCGCGGCCGTCCTTCCAGTCGCCCCAGTGCACGAGTTCGTGCAGCAGCGTCGAGTCGAGCAGGATCAGCATGCGCGCGTCGGTGCGCTCGCCGGGGGTGTTTTCGCAGCGTTCGCAGATCGACTTGGCGAGATAGACGCGATCGGCGTCGGCGGCGCCCGCGAATGCGCCGTTGGCGTCGGGCATCTCCTTGAAGTCGATCGCCGGGGCGGCCGAGCAGGCGAGCAGCGCCTGGCGCGCGGCGGTTCCGTTCATCTCGGCGTAGCGCAGGACGGCGGCCCAGATCCGCGGCTTGGCGGGCACTGCGGCGATCGTTTTCCAGATCTGCGCGGACAGGCAGGGATAGAGTCGTGTCAGGCTTGCACTCACCATCATGGCGAAAACTCCTGTGCGACGCTCCAATCCACCGGAGCATGGCGCCGCGCCGGTCACCGAAAAGTGATGGCATCGTCGCCCGCCCCGGATCACCCGTCCCGGAGGATGATCCGCGTCGCCTCGGTCGCCCCGTCGGCGCTGATGGGCGCCGGGCGGCGCGGGCGCGTCGCGGCCTGCGCCACCGCCTGCGCCAGGGTCTCGGGGGTGAGATCGGCGATGCGCCGCGTCTCGAGTCCCCGCAGCGCGCCGAAGGCGGCGGCGCGGATGATCTGTTCGCGTTCGCCGCCCTCCTCCATGGGGGCGATGATCGCCGGGACGCCGCTGAGCGCCACCTCCACCGCGGTGTTGTAGCCGCAGAGGCTGACCGAGACCGCGGCGCGCGCCAGCATGGCGCGGTAGTCGGCGCGGGCCGGTTCGGCGATGGCGGGGCCGATGGCGGCGAGCCGCGCGGCCTGCGCCGCGGCGTCGGCGCCGCCGGTCAGCAGCCGCCAGCGCAGCGGCGACATCCGCGCCGCATGCGCCGCCAGATCCAGCAGCCGGCGGCCGATGACGCCGCCGCCGACCGCGACCAGCGCCTCGCCCGCGCCGGGGCCGTCCGAGATCGGCGGCGGCGGCGCGGCCACGTAGCCGGTGTAGCGCAGGCGCGGTTGCAGCGCGTCGGGGACCGGCCAGCTTCGATCCAGCGGCAGCAGATCCGCGTCGCCATGCACCAGCACCGCGCGAAACGGCGCGAGACGCGCCAGCGTCGTCGCGACGCGAGCCGGTTTCGAGGGCGGCTCCAGCACGTCGCGGATCGAGGCGAAAACCGGCGCGCCCGGGCGCAGGGCGGCGATGGCGGCCTCGAATTCCGCCGCAAGGTTGCGCCGCCCGAACGGGTAGAGCTCGGTGACCAGGGCGTCGGGGTTTTCGGATTCGACGAGTTCGACCAGATGCGCGCGGCGGGCGGCCAGATCCGCGGCGCCGGCCGGGGCGCCGGACGCGGTGAGCAGGGTCTTGTAATCGAGCCCGTTGGAGGCCAGCGGCGGCAATTGCGCCATCCGCACCCCGCCCGCGTCCAGATGCGCCAGCGGCCGCCCGCCGGAGATCACCAGCGGATCCGCCCCCGCCGCGGCCAGCGCCCGGGCGACGGCGAGCATGCGCACCAGATGCCCCGAGCCCATGAGATGGGTGACCAGAAGCGTGACCCGCATCAGCGAAATTCCAGTTTCTCGGGCAGACCGGCCCCCTCGGGGGCGCCGGTCGCGCTCAGCGTCAGGGGGTGCACGGCGGCGCGCTTGATGCGGAAGGGTTCCGGCCCGCGATAGCGCCAGCCGGCGGCGGCGGCGAGGATGCAGCGCATCACCCCGCGATGGGCGACGATCAGGCAGGGGGCGCGGGCGGCCGCCTCGGCCAATGCCGGGGCGAGGCGGGCCAGCATTTCGGCGGGGGTCTCGCCGCCAGGGGGGCGGAAATCGAGCCCCCATTGCTCCACCGGACGATAGGCGCAGGCGGGATCGGCCAGCAGATCGGCGCCGATGCGCCCCTCCCAGTCGCCGAAATCCATTTCGACGAGGGCCTCGGTCACGATGATCGGCGCGCCTTCGGCCAGGGCCTCGGCGGTCTGGCGGGCGCGGATCAGCGGCGAGACCAGCATGGGCGCCCCGCGCCAGCGCGGCGGCAGGCGGCGGGCGGCGAGTTCGGCCAGAGAGGCCGCCGACAGCGGGATGTCGCTGCGCCCCTGCAGGCGCCCCGCGGCGTTCCAGTCGGTGGGGAAATGCCGCAGCAGGCCGATGTCGCGCGCGGTCACGCGCGCCCCGCCCGCGCCGCCAGCAGCGGCGAAATCGCGTCGCGCAGAATGCGGGCGGCGGCGGCGACGCTGTGGCGCGCGATGATCTGATCGCGCGCCGCAGCGCCGGCGGCGGCCAGCGCC
>NZ_JBWOMN010000011.1:0-6025 GCF_056449545.1 Oceanicella sp.
TCCGAGGCGTATTGATCCGCGGCCCGCGCCCAGAGATACCAGGTCACGCCGCCCGCCGGGGCCAGCACCATGACGATGAAGCTCAGCCACAGGGCCATGCGCCGCCAGAAGCCGCGCCGCCGGGCGCGGCGCGCGCCTTCCGAGGCGGGCAGGTCGATGACGATGGTGGGGCGCGGCGGTCCGCCGCCATGGCCCCCGCCCTGCACGCCGCCGGGGCGATGCCGCGCCAACTGACCGCCCTGCTGGCCGCCGGGACCGCCCTGACGCATCCGCGCCGGGAGGTTGCCCTGACCCTGACCCTGGCCCTGGCCTTGCCGCTGACCCTGGCGCGGTCCGTTGCCCTGGCCTTGGCCCTGACCCCGGGGCGGTCCGTTGCCTTGACCCTGCCCGCCGCCCTGTTTGCCGCCCTGCCCTTGCCCGCCGCCCTGTTTGCCGCCCGGACCCGGGGCGCGACCCTGGCCTTGTTGGCCTTGGCCCCGGCCTTGTTGACCTTGACCTTGACCCGGCGCAGCGCCGCCCTGCGCCGGGTTCGCCGCCTTGCCGGGCGCATCGGCGCCCGGGCCGCCGGCCCGGGGCGGCGCCTCGACGGTCGCGCAAGCGGACGCCGCGGGCCGGGGCGCGGGGCCGCCAGGGCGCGGTTCGGCGGCGGCTTCGCCCGACAGGGGCGGCGCGTCGGCCCCGTCGGGGCGCTGATCGGGTCTGTCCATGGCTCAGGCCAGCTCCTGCAAACGGCCGCCGGGGCGATTGCCCCCGCCCTTGCCGCCATTGCCCGCGCGGGGGCCCGGACCGCCGCGCCGGCCTTCGCGGCTGCGCCGCATGTTGTCCAGATGACGCGCGATGGCGTCGTCTATGTCGTCATAGTATTCCAGCCGGCCGTTTTCCAGAACGATCCCGCAATCGCAATAGCTTCGCAGCCCGTCCATGCCGTGGGACACCATGATGACGTTGCTGCCCGAAAGCCGGTTTTCGAAGGCGGCGCGGCATTTGCGCTTGAAGTTTTCATCGCCCACGGCAGTGATTTCGTCCACCAGATAGGTGTCGAACTGGATCCCCATGGACACCCCGAAAGCCAGCCGCGCCTTCATGCCCGAGGAATAGATCCCCACCGGCTGATACAGAAAATCGCCCAGCTCGGCGAATTCCTTCACGTATTCGGTCAGGTTCTTCACGTCGGCGCCGTAGATGCGCGCCACGAAGCGGATGTTCTGCGCCCCGGTCAGCGCCCGGTGGAAGCTGCCCGCGAAGCCCAGCGGCCAGGACACCCGGCAATGCCGCAGCACCCGCCCGCGATCCGGCTTGATCGACCCCGCGATCAGCTTCAGCAGCGACGACTTGCCCGCGCCGTTGCGCCCCAGCAACGCCAGGTTGCGCCCGCGCGGGATCGTCATGTTGAGATCCCGCACGATCACTTTTGCGCTTTCGACCCCCTTGAGGCGAAAGCTTTTCGAGACGTTGTCAAAGCGGATCACAGGTCGGCCAGCCTCTCGTCAAAGCGCCGCAGCAGCAGAAGTCCCAGGAACACCAGCACCAGCCCCAGGACAATGGGGTATCCCAGATTGTTCACCGTGGCATGATACACCGGATAGACCCCCTGACGAAACACCCCGACGATATGCACCAGCGGGTTGTAGGCCAGCAGGTCGCGGGCCATGGCGGGCATGCTCTCGGGCGTGTAGAACACCGCCGAGATGATGAACAGCGGCCTTGATATGATGGCGAAGACCCGCTCCCACAACGGGAACAGCACGAACAGCACCGCGTTCACCGACCCCGCCCCCGCCGCCAGCAGCGTCGCCGCGAAGATCGCCGGCAGG
Source organism: Oceanicella sp. (assembly GCF_056449545.1). Lineage (NCBI taxonomy): Bacteria > Pseudomonadati > Pseudomonadota > Alphaproteobacteria > Rhodobacterales > Paracoccaceae > Oceanicella > Oceanicella sp. The sequence goes on from NZ_JBWOMN010000011.1 coordinate 1,815, forward strand.
ATGTAGCCGAAATCGATCTGCACCGGTTCGCCGGTGATGTAGATCGCGCCGCCCAGAATCAGCCCCGACACCATGCAGTTGGTGAGGAACTGCAGCGCCAGCCGCGCCACCAGCGCGTCGTAGATGGTGACGTTGGGATAGCGGATCAGCGCAAGGTTGCTCTTGATCGCGCTGCCCAGCAGGTCGGCGCTGGTCTTGTAGAAGTTGAAGGCCAGATAGCCGCTGGCGAAGAAAACGATGAAATTCTGCCCCAGCATCGGGGCCCGCGCCAGCATCGAGAACACCAGGCTCATCAGCGCGATCATGCCCACGGGTTCGGCCACGGCCCAGAAATAGCCGCCGAAGGATGCGCCGTAGCGGGTGGTCATCTCGCGCCTGAGAAGCGCAATCACCACACGAACATGCACCGCCATGGGTGAATCGCGCCGTCCTGCCTGCATTTGCATGTGTTCGCGCTCCTCGCAACCCGGGCGGGTCGCCGGCCGGCCCGGGTCCGGCGGCCGCCGTTTCGCCTGTCGCCCGTGCCGTCGCGTTTCGCCGCTGGCCTCCCGCGTGTCTCGCGCCTTGCGGCCGGCCGCCGGGATCCCCGGCGGGTTCGCGGCCCGCGCGCCGACGGTTCCTGTAGCACGCGCCGCCGCCCGTGGCGAGACGCCAGCGCGCCAAGCCCTTGAAACCCCGCGACCTCGCCCGCGCGCGCGCCAGCGCCGGCGCCGCCAAAACGGTTGCGCAGGACGGGGCGGCGCGGCAAGAGTAGCGCATGCGCCGCTCAGAGGCGCCAGCGAGGGACTGGATTGATGCGCGTATCCCATTTTGTTCTTGCGATCGCCGGCCTGGGTCTTGCCGGATGCGGGGGGCTCGCCAACACCGGCCCGATTTCCGAGGCGGTGGTCTCGGAGGCCGCCGCGCCGCCGGCGAACGCCACGCCTTACGCGCTGATCGCGATCGACGAGGCCGTGGCGGCGGCGCTGGAGACCCGCGAAATCGCGCGCGAAACCGCGCTGGGGACCGGGGGCGGCGCGCGCGGGCATGTGCTGCGCACCGGCGACGTGGTCACCGTGACCATCTGGGAGGCGGTGAATGGCGGGCTGTTCTCCTCGGCGTCCCCCGACGGGCCGCGCAGCGCGCCGCTGCCCCCCCAGCGTGTCGGGGCCGACGGCGCCATCACCGTGCCCTATGCCGGGCGGGTGAAGGCGGCGGGGCGCTCGACGGCGGCGGTGGCCAATTCGATCGTCGCGGCGCTGCAGGGCAAGGCCATCGAACCCCAGGCGCTGGTGACGCTGAACGGCTCCCCCGGCTCGGCGGTCACGGTGCTGGGCGACGCGGCCAATGGCGGCGGGCTGGTGCCGCTCAAGGGCGTGGGCGAACGGGTGCTGGACGTGGTCGCCGCCGCCGGCGGGCTGCGCGCGCCGCCGTTCCGCACCCGGGTGCGGCTGACGCGCGGCGGGCAGGTGGGCGAGGCCCAGCTGTCGCAGGTGCTGCGCGAACCGGCGCAGAACGTGCCCATGCGCGCCGGCGACGTGGTCAATCTGGTGGTCAGCCCGCAGACCTTCACGGTGTTCGGCGCGGCGCGCAATCCCACGCGGCTCGACTTCAGCGCCGAGGTGGTGACGCTGGACGAGGCGCTGGCCATGGCCGGGGGGCTCGCGGACAACCGCGCCGATCCGGCGGCGATCTACGTGTTCCGCTACGAGGACCCGGCGACCGCGCGGGCGGTGCTGGGCGACGCGGCGGCGCCCGACGGCGCATCCGCGACGGCGATTCCGGTGGTCTACAACCTCAACCTGCGCCAACCCGGCGCCTTTTTCCTCGCGCGGCGCTTTCGCATGGAAAACAAGGACATCGTCTACGTAGCCAACGCGCCGATCGCCAATTTCGAGAAAATCCTGCGCATCCTCGGCCTGTCCCTGCAACCCGCCACCACGGCGATCAGCCTGGCCAATGTCTTCGGCTGACCAATTGACCTGATTCGGCCGCGGACGTCGCGACCGTCCCCGCCCGATGCGCCGCAGGCGCGAGCGCGCCGCCGCGCCAAATGCCAAAATGGAGTCAGCGCGGACAATCAGCCGCGCGATGGGTCACCGGCAGGCGCGGCGGCGCCGGCAGCCAGGCGCCGGGCTCGTTGACCCGGCCTTGCGCCACGCGGGCGACGATCTCGGCCCGGGCGCGGGCGCGGCCCTCGGGGTTGTAGAACGAGCCGCGCACCTGGATCGCCGCCGCCATGGCGGTGACCAGATCCTCGGCCAGCGCCGCGTCCACCGCCGCCGGCTCGCGCCAGAAATCATCAAGCGGCCCCTGATGGGTCAGCCCGGCCACGTCGAAGATCGCCTTGCCCAGCAGCAGCGTCGGGCGCCCGGCGCGGATGGCGTGCAGCCCGACGGTCGAATTCACCGCGATCACCCCATGCGCGTGCCCGATCAGCGTGTCGAGCGCCCCGCCGTCGATGGTCTGCGCCCGCGCCGCAACGCCGTGGCGGGCGGCGGCGCGGGCCACCTCGCGCGGCCAGTTTTCAAAACCGTTGTCGAGCGGATGCAGCTTGAAGATCAGCCGCCGCTCCGCCGGCGCGCGGCGGGCGAAGGACCCCATCACGGCCTCGATCACCTCCGACAGCCGGTCGAAGGGAGAGTTGTCGCGCACCTGATAGTCGCTCTGCAATTGCAGCGCCACGAGGTCATAGGCAAAGACCCCGGCGGCGCAGGCCTCGACCACCGTCTCGGCGGCGCGATGCATGCGGCGCTGGCGGGCGAGCCTTGGCAGCCAGCTGAGAAAATCCACCAGCGGGTGATAGTAGCGGTCCATGCGAAACAGCGGATAGGGCAGCGCGAACAGCGTGTTGAGCAGGTTGAAGGCGACCTCGTTCAGGGCCTCCTGCCCGAAGTCATGGGGGTAGAGCACCCCGGCCTCCATCGCCGCCCCGGCGGCGCGGGCGGCGCGGGCGATGCGCCGGATCGCGTCGGGATCGTCGGGAAAGCGCGAAAACGCCCCCATGCCGGTGCGTTCGAGCGTGATCCAGTCCGGGCGCAGATAGCCGAACTCCACCACATGGGCGTTGATCCCCAGCTCCTCCGCCAATTCGCCCGCCGTCACGTGATAGGGCAGACGGTCGGCGTAATACATGATGTCGGTGATGGCGTTGCGGACCAGGTAATCGGCCAGATACGCCCGCCAGCGGCTGAACCGGCCGCGATAATCGTCGGCCCCGCGTCGGCGCCAATACACCCGGTCGGCCATGCACAGGTTGATGCGGAACGCGGCGTGGCCGGCGGTTTCGAACGCCCCCGCCAGTTCGTGCCAGAACGGCGATGGCGGTCCCTGCAGGAACAGCACCCGGCGCGGCGCGGGCTTGTCGCTGGGGCTGGAGCTGTCGCGCGGGATCACGGCTCATCCTGTCGGGGTGGCGTTGCGCGAGCGGGTAGAGACCGCGCGCCGCCTTGTCAATGGACAGCCGGCGGCGCAAGCGGCGCGGCGCGGTGACGGCGCCGGGTTGGCCGCAGGTTGGCCGGGCTTTGCAAACGCCGCCGCCGGCGCAAGCTGACATCGCCTATCCAAGTGCGGCCAGGGTTCCGCCGGCGCGCCGGGTCCGGACCGAGCGCCGTCATGAGCCGAGCGCGCCAGACACCCAAGGACGAAAACGCCAGGGGGGGGGGTGGAGGGGCGTGCATGCGCACGCCTTCAACCCTGTGATCCTTGAGATTTTCCCACATGACCGCCCTTGGCCTGACCCTCGTCCTCATCGCCGCCTTCTGCCACGCCGCGTGGAGCATCGCGGTCAAGCGCATCGACGCCGGGCCGGAACTGGCGTGGCTGTTCTCGGCGCTGTCGGCGGCGCTGTATCTGCCGCTGGCGATCGTGGTCTTCGTCGCCGAGCGCCCGGATTTCGCCCCGCGCGACTGGCTGTTCATCACCGGCAGCGCGACGCTGCATCTGGTGGATTTCCTGCTGTTGCAGGCGGGGTATCGCAAGGGCGACCTGTCGCTGGTCTATCCCGCCGCGCGGGCCACCGGGGCCGCTGCTGTCCACCGCCTTCGCCGTGGCGCTGCTGGGCGAGTCCCTGACCCCCCGGATCGCGCTTGGCGGCGGCGCGGTGATCGTCGGAGGGCTGTTCCTGACCGGCGGCTTCAGGCGCGGCGCGCGCCGCGCGGCGCGGGGGGTGGGGGTCGGCCTCGCCGCCGGGGCGCGGATCGGCGGCGATGCCCCGGGGGGCGCCGGCGGGG
>NZ_JBWOMN010000012.1:0-68886 GCF_056449545.1 Oceanicella sp.
CGCGCGGGGCGGCGGGGTCGCGAGGGGGCGGCGGGCGCGGGCTTGCCGGGCGGGGGGGCTCGCCGCGCCGCGCCCTTACCTTGAATTCCAGCCGGCGCACGTCGTCGAATTCGGTGGCGATGGTGCGCACCAGCACCTCGCCGTAATGCCGGTCCACCCAGTCGCCGATGAAATTCGACGGCGCGGTCAGCACCGCCGCGCCGTCGCCGGTGGCGACCAGCGTGATCGGGTTGATCCAGCTTTCAAAGGCGGCGTGGCCGATTTCGCTGCGGGTCATTTCCCGGATGCGGGTCCACGCGGGGGCGATATCATGCGTCGGCGGCTCTGGCGTCTCGGCCATGGATTCTCCCTCGACCGACCTGGCGCACGGGGCGCTCCGCCGGTTCTCTCGTTCTTGTTCGTTCAGCTTTGCCGCCAGGGCAGCCCGCGCGCCTTCCAGCCGTTGGTTTCGCCGCGATGCCCGGCGCCGCCGAGATCGCCCTCGAACCCCTCGGCCACGTTCACGCAGGCGATGTCCTGCCCGGTGGCGGCGAAATGGGCGGCGGCGGTGCGCGCGGCCTCCAGCGAACGCGCGCCGGAGCGGCACATGAAGTAGATCGCCTTGGGCGGCGCATCGCCGAAATTCGCGGCCAGCGCGGCGACGAAATCCTGATTGACCGCCATGTCGGGATAGCCGCGCCATTCCACCAGCCAGGTCTGCTTGCCCAGCCCTGTCAGATCGGGCAGGCCGACGAACGCCCATTCCGGTCGCGTGCGCACGTCCACCAGCGCGGCGTCGGCATCCGACGCCAGCGCTTTGTAAGCCTGATCCGGGGGCGTTTGGGCGACGGGGGGCTCGGCAGGCTTGCTCATGGGCGCGTCATGCTTCCTGTAGGGCGGTCTCCCTGGCCGGGAGGTTCGTGAAAAAGACTCAGGGGCCGGAGCGCCGATCGGCGTCGGGACCGCTGAAACAATCGCGAGGTCATTCGGAATCGCTGTCATATGGTAGGCGGGGGGAGGGGGGGATCGCAAGTCAAACCGTCGCCTGCATGGCTAATAAATAGTTAAGTCATTGATGGAGAATGGACCGGCGAAATGGCGCGGCGTAAAGCTTCAATATTCGCACAAAATTACATCCGCCATGATGCGGATTTACTTTCTATTTGACGGTGGCAACAATGATGGCCGGGCGAGAACGCCATTCTCAGCAGTCTGGAAAGATATTCCAGACCCCCTTGACCGCGCAACAGGTCGAAAAGGGGAACATGGGGTCTGCGCTGAAATGCTGCGCTGCGGCGGGCTTGCGGGCCCGGATCGGCGCCGGAATCGGCTTTGACGCGGCCTCGCGCAAGCAAAGAGCGGCGCCGCCGTGGCGGCCCGCTCCAACAGGGCGCTGCAATGTCGATGCTGCGACTGCGAACCGGCGGTCCCGCGCCGCGCGCGGTCGCCGGATGCGCGGTCACGCCGCCGGTTGCGCGGCGCCGGCCCCCGGCGGTGCGCAACCGGGCGGCCGGCGCGGCGAATCAGGCGCCGAGCGGCTTCATGTCCTTCACCCGGCGCGCAAGCCGGGACACCTTGCGGCTGGCCATGTTCTTGTGGAACACGCCCTTGGTGGCGCCGCGCATGATCTCGGGCTGCGCGGCTTTCAGCGCCGCGGCGGCGGCGTCCCTGTCGCCGCCCACGATCGCTTCCTCGACCTTGCGGATGAAGGTGCGGATGCGGCTGCGGCGAGCCTTGTTGATTTCGGTGCGACGCTCGGTCTGGCGAATGCGCTTGCGAGCGGATGGCGAGTTGGCCATGCGGTGTTCCGTTCCTATCTGTCGAAAGGTGAGCGGCGTCTATACACGCGCCCCCGATGCCCGTCAATGGGCGGCGAAAGGCGCCGGGGCGCGGTCGAAATCGCCGCCCGCCGCCCAGGAGCGATCCGGGCCGTCGCGCCGGGGCCGAGGCGAATCGATTCGCCGCGATCCGGCGGTCACCGTCCGCGAAACTGCGGCGCGCGCTTTTCCAGGAAAGCCTCCATGCCCTCGCTCTGGTCTTCGGTGGCGAACAGGGCGTGGAACAGGCGGCGTTCGAAGCGCACGCCTTCGGCCAGCGTGGTCTCGTAGGCGCGGTTCACCGATTCCTTCACCGCCATCGAGGTCAGCAGCGATTTCTCGGCGATCTTGGCGGCGGTGGACATGGCCTCCTCCAGAAGATCGTCCGCCGGGATCACCCGGCTGACCAGCCCCGAGCGCTCGGCCTCGTCCGCATCCATGAAGCGCCCGGTGAGGTTCATCTCCATGGCCTTCGACTTGCCGACGAATCGGGTCAGGCGCTGGGTGCCGCCGATGCCGGGGATGACCCCGAGATTGATCTCCGGCTGGCCGAATTTCGCGGTGTCCGAGGCGAGGATGAAATCGCACATCATCGCCAGTTCGCAGCCGCCCCCGAGCGCATAGCCCGACACCGCCGCGATCACCGGCTTGCGGGTGCGCACGAAGTCGTCATGCTTGTCGGTGAAGAAATCCTCGCGGAACACCTCGACGAAGGTCTTGCCGGACATTTCCTTGATGTCGGCGCCGGCGGCGAAGGCCTTCTGCGATCCGGTCAGCACGATGCAGCGGATCTTGTCGTCCAGGTCGAACTTGCGGATCGCGACGTTGAGTTCGCCGAGCAGTTCCTGATTGAGCGCGTTCAGCGCCTCGGGGCGGTTGAGCTTGACGAGACCCACATGGTCCCGGGTTTCGACGATCAGCGTGTTGTAGGCCATGTTGCGTCACCCTCGTGCTGTCGCAGCGTCTTGTTTCTTGCGCGCCTCGCGGCCCGGCGCCGGATTGCAAGGCGGCGCGGGGCGGGACGGATGGGCGTCGTAGCCAAGGCCGCGCCGCCAATCAAGGCCTGAATATGACGTCACCTCTGGCAGGCGGCGCAATAGAAAGTCGATCGCCCCGATTGCGCGATCCGGCGAATCGGCGCGCCGCAATCGCGCGTCGCGCAGGGTTCGCCGGCCCGGCCATAGACCGCGAAGCTGTGCTGGAAGTAGCCTAACTCCCCGTCCGCGCGACGGTAATCGCGCAGCGACGAGCCTCCGGCGGCGATCGCGTCGGCGAGCACGTCGCGGATCGCGGCGGTCAGGCGTTCGATGCGCGGACGCGCGATGTCGCGGCAGCGGCGGCGCGGCGATACGCCCGCGCGCCACAGCGCCTCGCAGACATATATGTTGCCCAGCCCCGCCACGATTCGCTGATCGAGCAGCGCCGCCTTGACCGGCGCCGCCTTGCCGGCGAAGCGTTCGGCCAGCAGATCGGCGTGGAAATCATTGCCCAGCGGCTCCGGCCCCAGCCCGGCGATCAGCCGGTGGCCCTGCAGCGCGTCGGTGGCGACGAGGTGCATGGACCCGAAGCGGCGCGCGTCGTTGAAGGCGACCCGCGCGCCGCCCGCCAGGTGAAAGATCACGTGGTCGTGCTTTTGCGGCGCGGGTCCGGGGCGGCGGGCGTCGCCGGTCGCGCCGATCAGCAGCCGACCGGACATGCCAAGATGCATGATCAGCGTCTCGCCGGTGTCGAGATCGGCGAGCAGGTATTTGGAGCGCCGCCCCAGGTGATCGATTCGCGCCCCCTGCAGGCGGTCGACGAAGCGTTCGGGGAACGGCCAGCGCAGGTCCGGGCGGCGCTGCTCCACCCGCAGCAGGCGCTTTGCCTGCATCACCGGGACCAGCCCGCGTCTCACTGTCTCAACCTCGGGCAGTTCCGGCATGTTTCGCTCCGCGATCGCGCGGGGTATACGTCCCGCCCATGACCCAAGCATCCGATACACCATCCGAGACCGGGCAAAAGCCCGAATCGACCACCCATTTCGGCTTTCGCGACGTGGCGGAGGGCGAAAAGGCCGGGCTCGTGCACGGCGTGTTCACCAATGTCGCCGGCAAGTACGACGTGATGAACGACGCCATGTCGCTGGGCATCCACCGTCTGTGGAAGGACGCGATGATGGATTGGCTGGCGCCGCGCCCGGGCATGAATCTGCTCGACGTGGCCGGGGGCACCGGGGACATCGCCTTCCGGTTTCTCAAGCGGGTCAGGGGGCCGGCCCGCGCCACGGTGTTCGACATGACCGAATCGATGCTGGCCGAGGGGCGCAAGCGCGCCGAGGCCGAACAAGTGTCCGGCAGTCTCGACTGGGTCTGCGGCGACGCCATGGCGCTGCCCTTCCCCGATCGCGGCTTTGACGCCTGCACCATCGCCTTCGGCATCCGCAACGTCACCCGAATCGAGGACGCGCTGGCCGAGGCCTATCGCGTGCTCAGGCCCGGCGGGCGGTTCCTGTGCCTCGAATTCAGCCAGATGCCGGTGGAGGGGCTGCAGAAGCTGTATGACCTCTATTCCTTCAACGTCATCCCGCGGCTGGGGCAGGCGATCGCCGGGGATCGCGACAGCTACCGGTATCTGGTGGAATCGATCCGCAAATTCCCCGATCAGGACCGCTTCGCCGGCATGATCCGCGAGGCCGGGTTTTCCCGCGTCGCCTATCGCAACCTGAGCTTCGGCATCGCCGCGCTGCATTCGGGCTGGCGCATCTGATGCTGAACATTCCCGCCAATCTCTGGCGTCTGGCGCGCACCGGCGCCACCTTCCAGCGCACCGGCGCCATGGACGAGGCGCTGGCCGCCATGGACGCCCCGCGCGCCCTGCGCGTCGCCGCCCGGGTGCTGGGCTGGCCGTTGTCGCCGCTGGGGCTGAAGGGCGATCCGGCGCTGCCCCCGGTGCCGCGGGCGCTGACCGCGCTTGGCCCGGCCTACGTCAAGTTCGGCCAGACGCTGTCCACCCGCCCCGACGTGGCCGGGGAAAAGCTGGCGGGCGAATTGCGGGTGCTGCAGGACAAGCTCGCGCCCTTTCCCGACGGGGAGGCCCGCGCCGAGGCGGCGCGCGAGCTCGGCGCCCCGGTCGAGGAGCTGTTCTCCGATTTCGGCCCCTCCATCGCCGCCGCCTCCATCGCCCAGGTGCACCCGGCCACCGAACGCGCCACCGGGCGCCGGGTGGCGGTGAAGATCCTGCGCCCGGGCATCGAGCGGGCGTTCCAGAAGGATGTGGCGGCGTTCTTCTTCATCGCCGGGATTCTGGAGGCGCTGCTGCCCTCGTCCCGCCGCCTGCGCCCGCGCGCCGTCTGCGCGCATTTCGCCGAGGTGGTGAACACCGAACTGGACCTGCGGCTCGAGGCCGCCGCCGCCGCCGAATTCCGCGCCAATTCCGAAAACGACGCCGGCTTCGCAGTGCCCGAGGTGATCTGGCCGCTTTGCGCGCGCCGGGTGATGACGCTGGAATGGGCCGAGGGCCTGCCCATGGGCGACGTGCCGGCGCTGCGGGCCGCCGGGCATGACCTGAAGGCGCTGGGCCGCTTCACCATCCAGGTGTTCCTGCGCCAGGCGCTGCGCGACGGGTTCTTTCACGCCGACATGCATCAGGGCAACCTGAAGGTCGCCGATGACGGCACGCTGATCGCGCTGGATTTCGGCATCATGGGGCGCATCGACCCCTATACGCGGCGGGTCTACGCCGAAATCCTGTTCGGCTTCATCACCAAGAACTACCGCCGCGTCGCCGAGGTGCATTTCGAGGCCGGCTACGTGCCCGCCGATCAGGATCTCGAGGCTTTCGCCCAGGCCCTGCGTTCGGTGGGCGAGCCGATCTTCGGGCAGGACGCGAGCCGAATCTCCATGGCCCGGCTGCTGGCGCATCTGTTCGACGTGACCGAGCGCTTCGGCATGGAGACCCGCACCGAGCTGATCCTGCTGCAGCGCACCATGGTGGTGGTCGAGGGCGTGGCCCGCACGCTGGATCCGCAGGTCAACATGTGGAAGACCGCGCAGCCGGTGGTGGAGCAGTGGATGCGCGAAAACCTCGGCCCCAAGGCGGCGCTGCGCGATTTGCGCGCCACCGCCAGGGTGTTCGCCCGTTTCGGCCCGCGCCTGCCGGAAATCGCCGAACGCGCCCTGATCCGCCTGAGCGAGGACCCCGCGCCCGCCGTCGCCGACCAGCGCCCGCGCGGCGGCGGCGCATGGCCGCTGATCGCCGGCGCGATCGGGGGCGCGGCGGCGTTTGCGGCGCTGTCGGTTTTCTGGGGGTAGGGGGCGAACGTCACTTCACTGATTAGATGGCGAGGAGTTTCGAATGGCATCCAATCTTGAAGACTATCTGAGCTACTACCGAAAGCGCGAAAAGCCGGGCTATGCGGTGCTCGTCACCGGCGAATGGGGGGTTGGCAAGACTTTTCAGGTGAAAGCCGCCATTCCTGAAGCCGAGCGGTATTGCGTGAGCCTGTATGGGCTGCAAACGGCCGATGAAATACATTCGGCGGTGCTGGTTGAAACAGACCCAACACTGTCCGGGGCGAAAAAACTGTTTGCCGGTTTGGAGCAAGGCGCAAGGATGACTGGCGGGGTTGTCGGGGGCGCGGGCACGCTGGGCTTCGGAATTGTGAGCGCCGCGCTTCGCCGAAAAACCACGATCAACCGCACCCTGATCTTTGACGATCTGGAGCGATGCGGGTTGGATCTGAATAATTTGCTCGGCGTCATCAATGCTTACGTCGAGCATCGCGGATGCCGGGTCGTGGTGATTGCGCATGATGCGAAAATTCTGGACCTCCCCGATGTGAAAGAGAAGATATTCGGGCAAACGATAAGGGTGGAGCCGCAGATAGACGGCGCATTTGATGTTTTTCGCGGAACACTCAAGGACAAACAGAAGGAATTTCTGAACGAATACCGATCAGATGTCATCAAGATTTTCAACGAATCCAAGGCGTCTTCCTTGCGCGTTTTGAAGCATTTGATCGAAGATTTGGCGCGACTCCATGATGCACTGGATGATTCGCATTTGGATCGCAAGGAAGGAATGAGAGACCTCGTTCGTCTGTTCTCAGTCTACAATATTGAAGTCAGGATGGGGAAGCTGAAAAAGAAGGGTATTATTAAAATAAAGAAAACTTCAATAGAACATATCGCCGTTGATATGATGAGTGGCTCGCATAAGGGTTCGAAAAAAAATAAACAGTCAAAGGGCGACATTATAGACGCGAAATATAATGATGTCGACATTTCCGATCCGCTGCTGGAAAAGCCTGTCATCGTGGATATGTTTGTAAATGGATTGTTCGATCAGTGTTCCATCCAGAGATCATTGAACAAAGATTACAGGTTCCGGGATGCGGAGGAACCGCCCCCTTGGCGGGTGGTCATCGGTTTTGATCGCACGGATGACGATGAGGTGAACGATGCCGCCAAAAGGATGCAGCAGCAGTTTGACAATCGCGAAATCGAGGATCCGGGTGAGATGCTGCACGTTTTCGCATTGCGCCTTATGATGTCGGAAAATGGAATTCTGGACGGTGATCTGGATGCGGTCGCGGCCTCCTGCAGGAAATATATCGACGATCTTCTGGCTGAGCGCAGGCTGCCGGCTAGAGAAACCGACTGGGATTGGAAACGCTCCATTGATCAGTCTTGCGAAGGTCTGGGCTACTGGGCGCCCGAAGCGACAGGGACTCATTTTGACGGGATTTTCGAGCATCTTGTTTCATGCCGTGAAAAAGCTTTGGAACAGCAGTATCCCGAGATAATTGCCAACCTGCTGGACCTCGTGAAAACCGATGGCGAAGCCTTTTTCGGGCAGGTGTGCAACACGCATGCTGGCGACAACCCCTATGCTCACATCCCCATCCTGTCCCATATTCCGGCGGCGGATTTCGTTGCGGCCTGGATGGAGTCGCCAAAGGCGAATTGGCGATGGTTGTTCCGAGCCTTGGACGGGCGATATGGGCATGGGAGACTGGCGGGCACGCTGCCGTCGGAAGAAAAGTGGGTGCGGGAGGTGGTTGCGCTGTTCGAAGCCGAGGCCGGCAAGGCCGAAGGCTTTGTCAGGCTTCGCATCAAGCGCGCGCTGCCGGCCGATCTGATGGACGATCTGCGTGATCTGGATGCCCCGGCGCCGGTCGAGCCAACCCAGTGATGCGCCGCCGGCGGCATGCGATTCGTCCAACATGGCGTCGCGCCGGTTGCGCAGGGGAATTGCGGTAATTACAGTCTTGGGGCGGGAAACTTCCGGATCTCCCGTTTGGTGCGGCGCTTGCTGGCGAGGAGCGGAATGCTGGAGGGCAAACATGTTCTTTTGCTGATCGGCGGCGGGGTCGCGGCGTATAAATGCCTCGACCTGATCCGCCGCCTGCGCGAACGCGGCGCCCGCGTCACCTGCGCCATGACCCGCGCGGCCGAGCAATTCGTCACCCCGCTGTCGGTTTCGGCGCTGAGCGGGGCGAAGACCTATCGCGATCTGTTCGATCTCACCGACGAGGCCGAGATGGGCCATATCCAGCTGTCCCGCGCCGCCGATCTGCTGGTTGCGGCGCCCGCCACCGCCGACCTGATGGGCAAGATGGCCGGCGGGCTGGCCAATGATCTGGTCTCGACGCTGCTCATGGCCACGGACAAGCCGGTGCTGATCGCGCCGGCGATGAATCTCCGCATGTGGGATCACCCGGCGACGCGGCGCAACCTTGCGACCCTGCGCGGCGACGGGGTGCGGATGGTCGGGCCCAACGAGGGCGACATGGCCTGCGGCGAATACGGGCCCGGGCGCATGGCCGAACCGCTGGAGATCGTCGCCGCCATCGCCGCGGCGCTGAAAGCCGGGCCGAAGACCGGGCCGCTGGCGGGGCGGCGCGCGCTCGTCACCTCCGGCCCGACCCATGAACCCATCGACCCGGTGCGCTACATCGCCAACCGATCCTCCGGCGCGCAAGGGACGGCCATCGCCGCGGCGCTGCGCGACCTGGGCGCCGAGGTGGTCTTCATCACCGGCCCGGCGGCGGCGGCGCGCCCGGCGGGCGTCGAGGTGGTCGAGGTCGAGACCGCGCGGCAGATGCGCGACGCGGTCGATGCGGCGCTGCCCGTCGACATCGCGGTGTTCGCCGCCGCCGTCGCCGACTGGCGGGTGCTGAGCGAGAGCGCGTCGAAGATCAAGAAGGCCCGGGACGGGACCCTGCCGGCGCTGGAATTCGCCGAAAACCCGGACATCCTGCGCCGGACGTCGCGGCTGGAGACCGGGCGCCCAAGCCTGGTGATCGGCTTTGCCGCCGAAACCGACGACGTGCGCGCCAACGCCATGGCCAAACGCCTGCGCAAGGGCTGCGACTGGATCCTCGCCAATGACGTGTCGCCGGCCACCGGGATCATGGGCGGGGCCGAGAACGCCGTCACGCTGATCACCGACGCGGGCGCCGAGGACTGGCCGCGCGCCTCCAAGACGGAGGTCGCCCGCCGCCTCGCCGCGCGCATCGCCCGCCATCTGGCCGGGGAGGCCGCCCCTGACCCTCACCCCGCGAGCCCCGCGCCAAAGGACAGTCCATGAGCCTGATTTCAACCGCGCCGCCGCCCATGGAGGTGCCGATCCGCCGGCTCGACCATCACGACCCGGACCTGCCGCTGCCCGCCTATGAAAGCCGCGGCGCCGCGGGCATGGACCTGCGCGCCTGCCTGCCGGACCGGGGCGCGCTGACGCTCGCGCCCATGCAGCGCGCGCTGATCCCCACCGGGCTGGCGCTGGCGCTGCCCGCGGGGCTGGAGGCCCAGATCCGCCCGCGATCCGGCCTCGCCTTGCGCCACGGGATCACCGTCGCCAACGCGCCGGGCACCATTGATTGCGACTATCGCGGCGAGGTGCAGGCGCTGCTGATCAATCTCGGCGACGCGCCTTTCGCCATCGGTCATGGCGACCGGGTGGCGCAGATGATCATCGCGCCGGTGCAGCAGGCGCGCTGGATCGTCACCGACCGGCTCGACCCCACCGATCGCGGCGCGGGGGGGTTCGGCTCCACCGGCCTCGGGCGCAGGCCGGGCGAATGACCGCTTTTGCGAAACCTCCGAGGCAAGCATGCTGAAACTGTCCCGCAAAACCGTGCTGGCGCTCGAAGCCGTGCTCGACATCGCCTACAACGCCCGGCCCAATCCGGTGCAGGCGCGCGACATCACCGAACGCCAGGGCATTCCGCAGCGCTATCTGGAACAGGTGATGCAGCAATTGGTGCGGGCGGGGGTGCTGAAGGGCGTGCGCGGCCCCAAGGGCGGCTATTCGCTGGCCCGCGAACGGCGCCGGGTCACCGTCGGCGACGTGGTGCGCGTGGTTTCGGCGCTGGACGCCGAGGAGGGCGAGCGCCCCTCGCAGAGCGCGCTCGCCGAATTGGTGGTCGCGCCGGTCTGGGACGAGATGCAGACCGATCTGCTGGCCCGTCTCGACCGCATCACCATGGAGGATCTATGCCGCAAGGCGGCGGCGCTGAAGGCGCCGCGCGCCGACGAGGTTTCGCCTGATTTCACCATCTGAGCGCGGCGCCCGGCCCCCGCCGGTCCGCGCCCCTGACCGGGAGGCCCACAGCATGCAGACCACCCCGCCACGCGGACGCATCCTTGACGACATCACTCAGACCATCGGCGGCACGCCGCTGGTGCGCCTGTCGCGGCTGCAGACGGATCTGGGGCTGAAGGCCGAGATCTGCGCCAAGCTGGAATTCTTCAACCCGCTGGGCTCGGTCAAGGACCGCATCGGCGTCAGCATGATCGACGCGCTGGAACGGGCGGGGCGGATCGGGCCGGACGGCGTGATCATCGAGCCGACTTCGGGCAACACCGGCATCGCGCTGGCCTTCGTCTGCGCGGCGCGCGGCTACCGGCTGGTGCTGTGCATGCCCGAAAGCATGTCGGTGGAGCGGCGCAAGATGCTGGCGCTGCTGGGCGCGGAGCTTGAGCTCACCGACCCGTCCAAGGGCATGAACGGCGCCATCGCCCGGGCCGAGGCCCTGGCCGCCGAGACCCCCGGCGCCGTGATCCCCCAGCAATTCGAAAACCCCGCCAACCCCGCGGCCCACGAGGCCACCACCGCCGAGGAGATCTGGACCGATTGCGACGGCGTCGTGGACGTGTTCGTTTCCGGCGTCGGCACCGGCGGCACGGTGACCGGCGTCGGCAAGGTGCTGAAGGCGCGCAACCCGAATGTGCGCATCGTCGCGGTGGAGCCCGAGGACAGCCCGGTGCTGTCGGGCGGCGATCCGGGGCCCCACAAGATCCAGGGCATCGGCGCCGGTTTCGTGCCCGGGGTGCTCGACGCCGATCTGATCGACGAGGTGCTGACCATCGGCAACGAGACCGCCTTCGAGACCGCCCGCAAGCTGGCGGCGCTGGAAGGCGTTCCCGGCGGCATCTCGTCGGGCGCCGCGGTCGCCGCCGCCATCGAGATCGCCGAACGCCCGGACATGGCGGGCAAGCGCATCGTCGCCATCCTGCCGAGCTTCGCCGAACGCTACCTGTCCACGGCGCTGTTCGACGGGCTCTAGGGCGGGCCCGTGGACATCGCCCTGTGGGAGCTGTTGGGCTACCCGCTGCTGCTTGGCGGCTTCGCGGCGCTGCATCTGGGCTGGGCGCGCGGCGCGCAGGCATGGATCGCGTCGACGCCGCTGGCCTTCGCCGCGGTCTGGCTGCTGTCGGCCGAGGGCTCGGGCAACCGCGCGCGGATCGCCGATTTCGCCGGCGCGGCGGGCTGGGCGGCGGCGATCGCGGCGCCGGTGCTGGCCTATGCGCTGCTGATCCGCTGGGCGCGGCGCAAGGCGCGGGAGCGCGAGGGGTAGATGGCGTTCACCGACGAGGAGCTCGACCGCTACGCCCGCCACATCATCCTGCGCGAGATCGGCGGGCCGGGGCAGCGGCGCCTGCAGCAGGCGCGCGCGCTGGTGATCGGGGCCGGGGGGCTGGGCTCGCCGGCGCTACCTGTTCACGGCGCTGTTCGGCGGGCTGTGACATTTTGCAGGCAGTGTGTGACAAAACCGACTCTTTCCAAATCGGCAGGACTTACCATATATTTTGCATATGGGTTTGAGCAGGTGCTAACGTGTGCTTGCAACAGCCCATAGATCACATATAGACTCCACTTCCTCGTTCTCATCCAAGCGCCGAGAGGCCGCGAGGGAGTGGAGTCGCCAATTGTCACATCGATTTGCTGTACTAGTGGACGGAGCGTTCTTCGTTCGCAAACTATACAAAAAAATTGGAAATAAGCTTCCAGACATTGACGACGTTTTGGTAGAGCTTTCATTTGTACTGGATAACGAAAAACTCAAAAATTTCGAACTTCTAAGAGTCTACTACTATGACGCTGAGCCGGCAACTAATACAATTATAAACCCTATTTCTGGAGAAAAAATAAATTTATCGCAAACTGACGTTGCCAGGAGAAACAAGGCGTTTTTACAATCTCTGGAACTTAAGGACGATATTTCCCTACGACTCGGAGAAACTAGCACTAGGGGAATGAAAATAAGTACAAATGCTGCGAAGAGCTTGAGGAAGGAGAATAGAATACTAACCGCTGATGATTTTTCTCCAGACATTGAACAAAAAGGGGTGGACCTTAGAATGGGTCTGGATATTGCTCGACTTTCTTTGGGTAGATTGGTGAGCACTATTGTGGTGATCACTGGTGATAGTGACTTGATACCGGCATTTAAATTTGCACGGCGAGAGGGCGTCAGAGTTATCCTGAGAACAATGGGGCACGGTGTAAAGCGTGATTTGAAAGCCCATACGGATGGCCTTCTCGAGTGAGTTTTTCCTATGAGGAGCTCGACCGCTACGCCCGCCACATCATCCTGCGCGAGATCGGCGGGCCGGGGCAGCGGCGCCTGCAGCAGGCGCGCGCGCTGGTGATCGGGGCCGGGGGGCTGGGCTCGCCGGCGCTGCTGTATCTGGCCGCCGCCGGGGTCGGGACGCTGGGGGTCGTCGATGACGACGCGGTGTCGCTGTCCAATCTGCAACGCCAGGTGCTGCACGCCACCGATCGCGTCGGGCAATTGAAAACAGACAGCGCCCGGGCCGGGATCGCCGCCGTCAACCCGCATGTGCGCGTCGAGACCCACGCCACCCGGCTTGACGCGGCCAATGCCGGGGCGCTGATCGGCGCCTATGATCTCGTGCTCGACGGGTCTGACAATTTCGACACCCGCTATCTGGTCAACGCCGCCTGCGCGCGCCTGAAAAAGCCGCTGGTGGCGGCGGCGATCGGGCAGTGGGAGGGGCAGATCTCGGTTTACAAGCCCTGGCAGGGCGGCCCCTGCTACGCCTGCGTGTTCCCGGAAAGACCCGCCGAGGGGCTGGCCCCGAGCTGCGCCGAGGCCGGGGTGCTGGGCGCGCTCGCCGGGGTGATGGGGGCCATGCAGGCGGTGGAGGCGGTGAAGGAGATCGCGCAGGCGGGCGCGGGCCTGTCCGGGGCGCTGCTGCTGTATGACGCGCTGCATGGCGAGACCCGGCGCATCCGCGTCGGGCCGCGCCCCGGCTGCCCGGTCTGCGCCGACATGCGGGCGCAGGCCTGATTGTCCGCTTGCCTGACTGGTTGATTGCCGGGTCGCCTGGCCGCCCGACCATGTGATCGCGCCTAAAGAACGCGCATGGCCCGGCGCGCCTGTCGCGCGCCGGGCCATTCGCATGCATGTGTCCCCGCGAGGAGTCCGATCGCCTACTTGGTGCCGCTGAAAAGCCGCGAGCACACCGTCGTTAAAATCATGGCCAGAATGAACAATTCCAGAGTATGACCTTGAAGCAACCAGTTCCACGCGTCGCCCAGTGGGCCGCCAAAGAGGCCCGGGGCGGATACAGACTTTGCGACCATAACGGCCTCCTGTCCTGACCCCGTGATCAGAAAAAACTAATGCCCGTTCATGTTCGAAACAAGCGTGAACTGAAAATTAACGTTGATTTTGAGGCAATTGCACTGAAAATCCAAAGCGAGACCGCCCGACGGTTGTTCATTCGACCCGAAGATCCACCTGTGGTTGGCGTCGCGGGCGATTCGCCGGCTCCGCCTCACAGCATCGAGGGCAGCACCTGATCCGGCGGCCGGTGCCCGTCGGCGAAGGTCTTGATGTTGAGGATCACCTTCTCGCCCATCTCGATGCGGCCTTCCTCGGTGGCCGAGCCCATATGCGGCAGCAGCAGCACGTTGTCGAGAGTCACCAGATCCGGGTTCACCGCCGGTTCGTGTTCGAACACGTCGAGCCCGGCGCCCGCCAGGTCGCCGGCGCGCAGCATCCGGGTCAGGGCGTTTTCGTCGATCACCTCGCCGCGCGAGGTGTTGACCACATAGGCGCCCGGCTTCATCAGCCGCAGGCGACGCGCGTTCAGCAGGTGGAAGGTGCCCGGGGTGTGCGGGCAGTTGACGGACACCACGTCCATGCGCGCCACCATCTGGTCGAGGCTCTCCCAATAGGTGGCTTCCAGCTCCGTCTCGATGCTTTCATGCAGGCGGCGGCGGTTGTGGTAGTGGATCTGCATGCCGAAGCCGCGGGCGCGGCGCGCCACCGCCTGGCCGATGCGCCCCATGCCGAGGATCCCCAGCCGCTTGCCGGTGATGCGGCTGCCGGTCAGCGCCATGGGCGCCCAGCCGGTCCAGTCGCCGCGCTCGATCAGGCGCATGCCCTCCTTGATGCGCCGCGGCACGGCAAGGATCAGCGCCATGGTCATGTCGGCGGTGTCCTCGGTCAGCACGCCGGGGGTGTTGCTGACCAGAATGCCCCGCCGACGGGCGGTCTCGACGTCAATATGGTCGAACCCGGCGCCGTAATTGGCGATCAGCTTCAGGTCCGGCCCGGCCCCGGCCAGCAGCCGCTGGTCGATCTGGTCGGTGACCGTCGGGACCAGCACGTCGGCGCGGCGCATGGCGTCGCCCAGCTGGTCGCGGCTCAGGGGGGCGTCGGTGAGGTTCAGCTCGACCTCGAACAGCTCGCGCAGGCGGGTTTCCACCGGCTCGGGCAACTTGCGCGTGACAATGACCCGGGGTCTGGCTGCGGTCATGTTTTTCTCCTCGCGACGGAATTCCGGGATAGACTTACAAGCAAAGCCCGGCGGGGTCCATGCGGCCCCCAACGTGAGAGGCGCGAGCGGATGCGACATGTTTTCAGAGACCGGACCCGCATGGCGGGGCTGGCGGCGGCGGCGATTTGCCTGGCGGCGGTTTCCGGCCTTGCGCCGCCGCCGGCCCGGGCCGAACCCGGCCCCGTCACCGGGCGCGATCTGCCCCGCTATGTCAGCCTCAAGACGCGGCTCGCCAACGCCCGCCGGGGCCCCGGGCTCAACTACCGCGTGGACTGGGTGTTCCAGCGCCGGGGCATGCCGCTGCAGGTGACGGCGGAATACGACAACTGGCGGCGGGTGCGCGACAAGGACGGGGTTGGCGGCTGGATCCACTATTCGCTGCTGAGCCTGCACCGCACCGCCGTCGTGGTCAGCGAAAGGGCGGCCCTGCGCCGCGCGCCGAAGCCGGACGCGCCGCTGGCGGCGTGGCTGGAGCAGGGGGTGATCGCGTCGATCGAATCCTGCGCGGCGAAGTGGTGCGCGCTGGAGGCCGATGGCCATGCGGGCTGGGCGCTGAAAACCGAATTCTGGGGCGCGGACGCGGGCGAGACATTCGAATGAGCCGCGGCGCCCGGCGCGCCCGATCGCCGCAGGGTCAGGGATGGGCGCCGGGGCAGGCGCAGCGTCGGCTCGGCGTCAGGGGCGGGCGCGGCGCAGGCGCAGCACCACGTCGACCTTGGCGATTCGCGCGCCGTCGGGGGCTTCGGGCAGTTTCAGGAAGGCCACCGAGCCCGAGGGCGCATCGGTCAGCTTGCCGTCATCCTCCCAGTAGAAATGCGGATGATCCTCGACGCAGGTGTCGAAATACGCGCGCCCGCCGTCAACCGAGATCTCCGTCAGCAGCCCCGCCGAAGTGAAGGCCTTCAGGGTGTTGTAGACCGTGGCCAGGGACACCGGTTCGTCGGTCTCGCGCGCCGCCTCGAACAGGCTCTCGGCGGTGACGTGGCGATCGTTGCCGTCGCCCACCAGCAGCATGGCCAGCGCGCGCCGCTGACGGGTGGGGCGAAGATCGCCGCGCGCGAGCCAGGCGCAGGCCCGATTCTCCGCCGCCGCATCGAATGACTGTGAAAGAGCGTCCATGCGTTCATGCATAGCGTTCGCAACTGGGGCGCATCAAGCCCGAACTGGCGCGATGCCGGTCACATTCGCGAATTGCGCAGGGATTCCAGCGCCCCGCGCGCCGGCGCCGCCGCGCTTGCGTCATCGGGGCGCGCGATGCTAGGGAGTCCGGCAATTCGTGAGCGCGCTGCAACAAGCTGTAACGCCGGCGTGACGCCTGCGGCGGTTTGCGGCGGCGCGGGGCCGCGGGGACGCGCGCGAAGAGGATAACGGCTGAACAGCGGGCGGCTGAACAGAGGGCCAGATGAACGATCAGACCATCCAACGAGCGAACAGCTTCGATTTCGACGGGCTCATGGCCTGCGCGCGTGGCGAATTGTTCGGCCCCGGCAACGCGCAGCTGCCGGCGCCGCCCATGCTGATGTTCGACCGCATCACCTCGATCACCGGGGATGGCGGCGAGAACGGCAAGGGCCAGGTGATCGCCGAGCTCGACATCCGCCCCGACCTCTGGTTCTTCGAATGCCACTTTCTCGGCGATCCGGTGATGCCGGGCTGCCTTGGCGTCGATGCGCTGTGGCAGCTGACCGGGTTCTTCCTCGGCTGGAAGGGCATGCTCGGGCGCGGCCGGGCGCTGGGCGTCGGCGAGGTGAAGTTCAACGCCATGGTGACGCCGGAGGTGAAGCGCGTCCGCTACGAAGTGGATTTCCGCCGCATCATCGATCGGCGCCTGAAGCTGGGCATCGCCGACGGGCGCATGTATGCGGATGACGAACTGGCCTACACCACGAAGGACATGCGGGTCGGTCTGTTTCAGGACGCGGGCTGAGCCGCCCGCGCAACACGCGCCCCGCATGACCGGGGCGGACCACCAGTCAATCAGGAGGCGCAGATGCGGCGCGTAGTCATCACCGGTCTCGGCATCGTCTCATCCATCGGCAACGACGCCGAACAGGTGCTCGCCAGCCTCAAGGCGGGAAAATCCGGCATCAGCTTTGCCCAGGATTACGCCGATCACGGCTTTCGCAGCCGCATCCACGGCATGCCCGACATCGACATCAAGGCGCTGGTGGACAAGCGCCAGCTGCGCTTCATGGGCGACGGCGCCGCCTACAACTACATCGCCATGCAGCAGGCGATCGCCGATTCGGGGCTGGAGGAGGGCGACGTGTCCAACCCGCGCACCGGGCTGGTGATGGGGTCGGGCGGGCCGTCGACGAAGAATTTCTTCCAGGCGCACAACATCGTCGTCGAAAAGGGCGCGCCCAAGCGCATGGGGCCGTTCATGGTCACGCGCTGCATGTCCTCGACCAATTCCGCCTGCCTGGCCACGCCGTTCAAGATCAAGGGGGTCAACTATTCGATTACCTCGGCCTGTTCGACCTCGGCCCATTGCATCGGCAACGGCGTCGAGCAGATCCAGTTCGGCAAGCAGGACATCGTCTTCGCCGGCGGCGGCGAGGAACTGGACTGGACCCTGTCCTGCCTGTTCGACGCCATGGGGGCCATGTCCTCCAAGCACAACGACACGCCCGAGACCGCCTCGCGCGCCTATGACGCCACCCGCGACGGGTTCGTCATCGCCGGGGGCGCCGGCGTGGTGGTGCTGGAGGAGCTGGAGCACGCGAAAGCCCGCGGCGCGAAGATCTACGCCGAGGTCACCGGCTACGCCGCCAATTCCGACGGCTTCGACATGGTGGCCCCCTCGGGCGAGGGCGGCGAGCGCTGCATGCGGCTGGCCATCGACGCGCTCGGCGATCGCAAGGTGGATTACGTCAACACCCACGGCACCTCGACCCCGGTCGGGGACATCGGCGAGATCGAGGCCATCCGCCGGGTGTTCGGCGACGACCAGCCGGTGGCCTCCTCGACCAAGTCGCTCACCGGGCATTCGCTGGGCGCGACAGGGGTGCAGGAGGCGATCTACTGCCTGCTGATGCTGCAGGATGATTTCATCACCGCCTCGGCCAACATCACCGAACTGGACCCGGCGCTGCACAAGGACGAGATCGCCATGACCCGCGTCGACGACGCCGGGCTCGACACCGTGCTGTCCAACAGTTTCGGCTTCGGCGGCACCAACGCCTCGCTGACGCTGAGCCGCTATCATGGGTGAGGCCGCGGGCGCCTGCGGCCTGATGCGGGGCAAGCGCGGGCTGGTGATGGGGGTGGCCAACGACCATTCCATCGCCTGGGGCATCGCGCGCACCCTGCACGCCCATGGCGCGGAACTGGCCTTCACCTATCAGGGCGACAATTTCGGGCGCCGGGTGAAGCCGTTGGCCGAGAGCGTCGGCGCCAGGCTGCTGCTGCCCGCCGACGTGCAGGATCCGGGTTCGCTCGACGCGGTGTTCGCGGCGCTGGAAGCGGAATGGGGGACGCTGGATTTTCTCATCCACGCCATCGCCTATTCCGACAAGACCGAACTGACCGGCCGCTTCGCCGACAGCTCGCGCGGCAATTTCCTGAACACGCTCGACATCTCCTGCTATTCGCTGGTGGACCTGTCGCGCCGGGCGCTGCCCCTGATGAAGAACGGCGGCTCGATCGTCACGCTGAGCTTTCTCGGGGCCCAGCGGGTCATGCCCAATTACAACGTGATGGGGGTGGCCAAGGCGGCGCTCGAGGCCTCGGTGCGCTATCTGGCCAATGATCTCGGCCCCGAGGGCGTGCGGGTCAACGCCCTCAGCCCCGGCCCCATGCGCACGCTGGCCGGCTCGGCGGTGGGCAGCGCGCGCCGGGTCTACAAGCACGCTCAGGCCAACGCGCCGCTGCGCGCCAACGCGGCGCTCGACCATATCGGCGGCGCGGCGCTGTATCTGTGCGCGGATATCGGCGCCTCGACCACCGGCGAGGTGCTGTTCGTGGATGGCGGCTACCACGCGATCGGCATGCCGCAGCCTGAATCCATCTGAGCGCAAGCGGGGCCGAATCGGCGCCGGCTGGCGGCCGCGTGCCGGTGGGGCGTCATGGCCGGCGCTGCCGGCGAAACCGCGCGCATAGCGCCGTTTCGCGTGGTTTTACAGCGCGTTCGAGCCGCGTTCACAAAAATTATTGTATCGCTAACCAACAAGCGATTGTGCAATACTGCCGTCGTCGCCGCATGTGTTCCGGCGACGAGCGTAGCGTTAGGGAGTGCGTAACATGCATCCGAAATCCAGATCGGCCATCGGCCGACTGTTGGCGTTGGGCGTCGTCCTCGGCGCCTCTGCGGCGAGCGCCGCGTCATTCTCCTTCCAGGGCAGGTTCGACAAGGACGACGACGTCGCCCGGTTCGCTTTCGTGACGACGGCGGCGGGTTTCGTCGAGATCCGCGGCTTCGGCTATGGCGGCGGCGTGATGGACGACGGCTCGACAATCTCCGCCGGCGGGCTGGACACCTCGATCTGGCTGTTCGACGATGCCGGCGGCTATGCGGGCCAGAACAACGACGACTGGGCGGGCGCCGCCGCCGATCCGGTGACCGGGCAGACATATGATTCCCGCCTGCGGGTGTTTCTCGACCCCGGCGCCTATCTGATCGCCCTGACCCAGTATGACAACGACCCGGCGGGGGCGAATGTCGCCGACGGCTTCGTGCATGACGGCCAGCCCCATTACACGGTGACCGCGCAGGCCCCGTTCTGCGCCGCCGGGTCGTTCTTTTGCGACAACTGGGTGCTCGGCGGGGCGAGCGTGCTGCGCAGCGGCGACTGGGCGGTGGACATCAGGAACGTGGCCTCGGCCAACGGCCCGCCGCCGCTGTCGCAGGTGCCGCTGCCCGCCGCGCTGCCGCTGTTCGCCGCGGCGCTGCTCGGCCTGGCCGCCATGGGCCGCGGCGGGCGCAAGGCGGCCTGATCGCCGCGCGCCGGCCTAGCTGGCGATGCCGTAGCTTCGGTAGCCGATCGCCTCGGCCAGATGCGGGCGCGCGATGCGCTCGCAGCCCTCGATGTCGGCGATGGTGCGTGAAATCCGCAGCACCCGCGACATCCCGCGCGAGGACAGGGCGAGCTTGTCGGCCGCGCGGATCAGCAGATCCTGCTCGGGGGCGTCGAGATGCGCCGCCTTTTCCAGTGTCTCGCCCTCGGCCCGGGCGTTGAGCCGACAGGCCGCGCCCATGGCGGCGTAGCGATCCGCCTGCGTGTCCCGCGCCCGCGCCACCCGTGCGGCCACCACGGCGCTGGATTCGCCGCGCGGCAGCCGCGCGAGGTCCGAGGCGCGGATCGCCGGCGTCTCCACCTGCAGGTCGATGCGATCGAGCAGCGGCCCCGAAATGCGCGACTGATAGTCGAACCCGCATTTGGGCGCGCGCGAGCAGGCCTTGGCGGGGTCCGCGAGATGGCCGCAGCGGCAGGGGTTCATCGCCGCCACCAGTTGCACCTGGCTGGGGTAGCGCACATGCGCGTTGGCGCGCGCGATCACGGTTTCGCCCTTCTCCAGCGGCTGGCGCAGGCTTTCCAGCACGTCGCGGGAAAATTCCGGGAATTCGTCCATGAACAGCACGCCCAGATGCGCCAGGCTGACCTGCCCCGGCAGCGCCCGCCGCCCGCCGCCGATGATCGCGGCGGTGGAGGCCGAGTGATGCGGATCGCAGAAGGGCCGCGCCCGCATCAGCCCGCCTTCCAGAAACAGCCCGGCGATGGAGCGGATCATGCTGACCTCCAGCGCCTCGCGCGGGCTCAGCGGCGGCAGGATGCCGGGCAGGCGTTCGGCGAGCATGGACTTGCCGACCCCGGGCGGGCCGACGAGCAGCACGTTGTGGCCGCCGGCGGCGGCGATCTCCATGGCGCGGCGGGCCTTTTCCTGGCCTTTCACGTCGGCCAGATCCTTGCCGCGGACGATCGGCGCGGCCGCGGCGGGGCGCGGGCGGCTCAGCGGCTGACGCCCGGCGAAATGGTTGATCAGGGCCACCAGGTTCTGGGGCGCCAGCAGGTCCATTGTCTCCACCAGCGCCGCCTCGGGGCCGCTGGCGGCGGGGCAGATGAATTTCTTGCCGAAACCCGCGGTGGAGACGACCGCGGGCAGCACGCCGGCCACCGGGTTGAGCGCGCCGTCGAGCCCGAGTTCGCCCATGGCCACATAGCCGGCGATCTCCTCGCCGGGCAGGGCGCCGAGCTCGGCCATCAGGCTGAGCGCGATGGGCAGGTCGTAATGCGCGCCCTGCTTGGGCAGGTCGGCGGGCGCCATGTTGACGGTGATGCGCTTGGGCGGCAGCGCCAGACCCAGCGAGGAAAGCGCCGCGCGCACCCGTTCGCGCGATTCGGCCACCGCCTTGTCGGGCAGGCCGACGATGCTGAAGGCGGGCAGGCCCGGCGACAGCAGGCACTGCACGTCGATCATGCGCGCCTCGACGCCCTCGAAGGCGACCGTGTAGCAGTGTGACACCATGATGCGCGCCCTCCCTCGGCGAGGGCTCACCAGATCGCACCGCAGTTAACAGCCGGTAAACGCCGCGGGTCTCAGCCGGCGCGGCGGCGCTCGATCGCCTCCCACAGCCGGGCCGCGACATTGACGCCGTCAAAGCGCTCCAGTTCCTGAATGCCGGTGGGCGAGGTGACGTTGATCTCGGTCATCATGTCGCCGATCACGTCGATGCCCACGAAGATCAGCCCGCGTTCGCGCAGAACGTCGCCGATTCGCCCGCAGATCTCCAGATCCCTCGCGTTGAGCGCGACCTTTTCGGGGCGTCCGCCCACATGCATGTTGGAGCGGGTCTCGCCCTTGGCCGGGACCCGGTTGATCGCCCCGACGGGCTCGCCGTCGATGAGGATCACCCGCTTGTCGCCGGCCTCGACGGCGGGCAGGAACTGCTGCGCGATCAGGGGTTCGCGGCTGATGCCGGCGAACAGCTCATGCAGCGAATTGAGGTTGCTGTCGCCGTGGGCGAGCCGGAACACCCCGGCGCCGCCATTGCCGTAGAGCGGCTTCAGGATCATGTCGCCATGGGCCTCGCGGAACGCCTTGAGCACGTCGAGCGAGCGGGCGATGGCGGTCGGCGGCGTGAGGTCCGGGAAATCGAGAACCATCAGCTTTTCCGGGCAGTTGCGCACCCAGAACGGATCGTTGACCACCAGCGTCGCCGGGTGGATCCGATCCAGCAGATGGGTGGTGGTGATGTAGCTCATGTCAAAGGGCGGATCCTGGCGCAGCAGCACCACGTCCCAGTCGGCGAGATCGACGGTTCGCCGATCGCCCAGGGCGAAATGGTCGCCCCTGACCCGGCGCACCTCCAGCGGCCAGCCGGAGGCCATGACCTTGCCTTCGTGAAAGGCCAGCCCGTCGGGATGGTAGTAGAACAGACGATGGCCGCGCGCCTGCGCCTCCTCGGCCATGCGGAAACTGGAATCGGCGTCGATGTCGACGCTGTCGATGGGATCCATCTGGATCGCTACGGACAGGCTCATGCTCGCTCCCCTCGGCGCCGCGCTGGTGGGCGGCCTTGATGCTCGACGCCGGGTGTCCCGCCGCAGCACAGATATGACTCCGCGCGCGGCGGAAGCAAAGCGTCAGCGACGGGGGATGGCGAAATCTTGCGCCTGGGGAATGTTGGCTGGCGCGGGTTATTGCCAGTAGGCGTTTTCGATCGTTTCGAGCCGGCCCTGGCGATCGCAGAGCGCGACGTCAAAGCGGATGTCGCGACCGGCGAAATCGCCCTGTGCGAGAAAATGTTCGGCGGCGGCGCTGATTCGCCGCCATTGCGCGGGCCGGATGGCCCTGGCGGCGTCCTCGATGGTGCGCCGCGCCTTCACTTCGACGAACACGATCACGCCGTCTTGTTCGACGATCAGATCCACTTCGCCGCCGCCATGGGCGCGATCGGCGCGCCAGTTGCGGTGCATCAGCCGGCCGCCGTCGCGCAGATAGCCGCGCAACGTGCTGTCCTCGGCGGCCCGACCGGCGAATCCGGCGATGCGTCCGTTGCGGGCGCGGCGCGCGGCGCCGGCGCGTCGGGGCGGCGTGGGGGTTGGGGCGGGGGTTGGGGCGGCGTTTGCGGGTTGCGCGAATCCCATGGCGTTCTCCTGCGTGACTGGCGGGCCCATTTGGCGGGAACGGTGTGAACAAATCACCAATCAGGGGCGTCGCCCTCGTCATCCGCGGCGATCTCCAGCGCCCGCGCGTAGACGATTTTCCGCGCGACGCCGGTGCGCTGCGCGGCGTCGCGCACCGCATCCTTCAGCGACGCGGTTTTCAGCGCGTTGCGCAGCGCCGCCTCCAGATCGTCGCCGACCTGCGTCGCGTCGCGCGGCGGGGGCGGGCCGATCACGATGACCAGCTCGCCTTTCGGCGGGGTTTCGCCGCCCAGCGCCGCCGCGAGGTCGCCAAGAGCGCCGCGGCGCACCTCCTCGAACCGCTTCGTCAATTCCCGGCACAGGGCCGCCGGGCGTTCGGGGCCGAGGATCTCGGCCATCGCCGCGAGGCTGACCGCGGCGCGGCGCGGCGCTTCGTAGATCACCAGCGTCGCGGGGATCGGGGCGAGATCGCGCAGCGCCGCCCGTCTGGCCCCGGATTTCACCGGCAGGAAACCGGCGAACAGGAACCGGTCCGTGGGCAGTCCCGCGACGCAGAGCGCCGTCAGCGCCGCGCTCGCCCCGGGCGCCGCAGTCACCGGCAACCCGGCCCCGGCGGCCTCGCGCACCAGCTTGTAACCCGGATCGGCGATCATCGGCGTGCCCGCCTCGCTGACCAGCGCCACGCTTTCGCCCGCCGCGATCCGGCGCAGGATCGCCGGACGCCGCGCGGCGCCGTTATGGTCGTGATAGGCGATCAGCGGCCGGTCGCCCAACGGCACGCCATGGATGTCCATCAGGCGGCGCGCGGTGCGGGTGTCCTCGGCGGCGATGGCGTCGGCGCGGCGCAGGATGTCGAGCCCGCGCAGGGTCATGTCCCCGGCATTGCCGATCGGGGTCGCCACCAGATACAGCCCCGCGGCCAGTGGCGCGGGTGCATCAGGGCCGGCATCCGCTCCAATTCCGGCGCCGCTCCGCTTTGTGATGGTCACATTTGGCTCCATACTGCGCCGCTCGCGCCTGCCGGACGTAGCCCGCCGGGCCGATGGGGGATTGCGAGGGTTATGAGGGGTATCATGCGCAACGCACACATCAAGGCCATTTCATCGCGCGGGACGCGCGTTGTTTCAGTGGCGCGCGGGACGCGCGTTGGCGCATTGCTGCGCGGGACGCGCGTGCTCGCGGCGCTGGCGCTGGGGGCGGCGACGCTGGTCGCCGCCTGCGGGCAGGGCCGTTCGCCAGCGTCGGGGCCGATCGCCCAGTCGCCGGCGCAGACCCGGGCGGCCGAACAGCGCGTGGACACCAGCGGGCGCACGCGGGTGGCGCTGCTGCTGCCGATCACCGCCGCCAACGCCGGCGCGGCGCGCGAGGCGCAGGGCATCGCCGACGCGGCGCGCATGGCGTCGAGCGACCTTCGCGACCCGCGCTTCGATCTCGAGGTCTACGACACGGGCGGCGATCAGGCCGGGTCCAACGCCGCCGCCGCGCGGGCGCTGGCGGACGGCGCGGCGCTGATCCTCGGGCCGTTCTTCGGCCCCAACGCCAAGGCGGTGGGCGCCAGCGTCAAGCCCGCGGGCGTCAACGTCATCTCGTTCTCCACCTGGTCGGGGGCCGCGGGCGACAATGTCTGGCTGATCGGCATGCTGTCCCGCGCCGAGGCCGACCGCATCGTCGGCTATGCGGCGGCCAGCGGCTACCGGTCGCTGGGCGTGTTCTACCCGCAGACCGCCTACGGGCGCGACGCGCTGGCCTCGATCTCGGCCGCCGCCCGGCGCGCCGGGGCGGTGGTGGCGGTGAGCGGCGGCTACGATCGCAGCTTCGAAGGCATTCAGGAGGCGGGCCGGACCTATGCGCAGGATCACCTCGCCTCGGGCGCCGGCGCCGTGGTGCTGCCGGACACCGGCGACGGGCTGCGTTCGGCCGCCGCGTTCCTCGATTTCTACGGGGTGTCGCCGCGCGAGGGCAAGTTCCTCGGCCTTGGCGGCTGGAGCAAGCGCAGCGTCACCAAGGAGGCGGCGCTGCGCGGCGGCTGGTTCGCCGGCCCCGACCCGGCACGCGTCGCGCAGTTTGCGCAGCGCTTCCGCGCCGTCTATGGTCGCGCGCCCAGCGCGCTGGCGCCGCTGGGCTATGACGCGGTCGCCGCCGCCGGCGCCTTGCTGAAGGAGGCGCGCGCGCAGGGGTCCGATACGCCGTTCAGCGCCGCGGCGATCACCGATCCGGGCGGGTTTCTCGGCGTCAACGGCGCGTTCCGGTTCACCCCGGACGGGCTGAACCAGCGATCGCTGGCGATCTTGGAGGTTGGTGCGGATGGTTTCACGGTCATCGATCCGGCGCCCGGCGGGTTCGCCGGCGGCCCCGGGGCCTGAACTGACGCCCGGGCCGGCCCTGGACGCATCGGGGGCCGATCCGGCCCCCGATGCGCCGCCCGGGGCGCGGACCGGCGCGATCCCCGAGACGGCGCCCGACGCCACATGCGCCGCGCCGCGCCCGGCCTATGCAAGCGGCGCGCTGATCCGGGCCCCGGGCGACATCATCGACCCCGCGGCGGTGCGGGCGCGGATCGACGCCGCCGCCGCGACCGCCGGCTCCCCCGACGCGCGCAAGGCGCAGGTGAAGGACATTCTGCGCGCGGCGCTCGATTCCGGCCACGCCGCGATTCGCGAATCGTTCGAGGCCAGCCCCCGCGAAAGCGCCGCCGCCTGCCGCTCCATCGCCTGGCTTACCGACGAGATCGTGCGGCTGGTGATGAGCTACGGGCTGCGCTGGCTGTATCCGCTGTCCCTGCCCACCACCGGCGAGCGCCTGACCGCCGTCGCGGTCGGCGGCTACGGACGCTACGAGATGGCCCCGCATTCGGACGTGGACCTGATGTTCCTCGTGCCCATGCGCGGCATCCCCTGGGCCGTGCAGATGATCGAGAGCGCCCAGCACATGCTTTACGATCTGCATCTGAAGGTCGGGGTGTCGACGCGCAGCGTGGACGAATGCCTGCAGCTGGCGAAATCCGACATCACCATCCGCACCGCGTTGATGGAAAGCCGCTATGTCTGCGGCGACAAGTCCATGCATGACGAGATGGGCGCGCGGCTCTGGACCGAGCTGTTCAGCAAGACCGGCCCGCAATTCGTCGAGGCCAAGCTGCAAGAGCGCGACCAGCGCCACCAGCGCCATGGCGGTTCGCGCTACCTGCTGGAGCCCAACGTCAAGGAAAGCAAGGGCGGCCTGCGCGATCTGCAGACGCTCTACTGGATCGCCAAGTATCTTTACCACGCCGACACGCCGCGCGCGCTGCTGGACAAGGGCGTGTTCGACGAACACGAATTGCAGATCTTCGAGGAGGCGCAGGAATTCCTGTGGACCGTGCGCTGCCATCTGCATTACATCGCCGGGCGCGCCAACGACCATCTGACCTTCGACCAGCAGGTCGAGGTGGCCCGGCGTCTCGGTTACGAGGCCAGCGAGGGCCAGCGCGCGGTCGAACGCTTCATGCAGCAGTATTTCCGCCACGCCAAGAATGTCGGCGAACTGACCCGCATCTTCATCGCCGGGCTGGAGGCCAGCCACGTGAAGAAACGCCCCGGCCTCGGCGCGCTGATGCGGGCCTTCAACTACGGCATGCGTCGCGGCGACAACCCTTTCACGCTGCGCGGCGGGCGGCTGGCGCTGGCAGACGAAGACGCCTTCGCCAAGGACCCGGTGCACATCCTGCGGATGATGGACGAGGGGCTGCGCGTCGGCGCGCTGCTGCACCCGGACGCGCTGCGCAAGATCGCCGCCAGCCTCGATCTGATCGACGACCGGATGCGCGCCGACCCGGACGCCAGCCGCATCTTCCGCAACCTGCTGCTGGGGCGCAAGGACCCGGAACGGGCGCTGCGCCGGCTCAACGAGACCGGGTTCCTGGGCGCCTACATCCCGGAATTCGGCCGCATCGTGGCGATGATGCAATTCAACATGTATCACCGCTACACGGTGGACGAGCACACCATCATGGCGGTGGGCATTCTCAGCCAGATCGAGAACGGCGACCGCAAGGACGGCCTGCCCGTGGCCTCGCGCATTCTCGCCGAGGGGGTCAACCGCGAGGCGCTGTATCTCGCGGTGCTGCTGCACGACATCGGCAAGGGCCGCAAGCGCGACCATTCCGAGGTCGGCGCCGAACTGGCGCTGAAGATCTGCAGGCGGCTGGGGCTGGACGAGGCCGTCTGCGCGCTGGTGGAGTGGCTGGTGCGCCACCATCTGCTGATGTCGGACACGGCGCAGAAACGCGACATCTCCGACCCGGCCACGGTGCGCGCCTTCGCCGACGAGGTGCGCAGCCCCGAAAAGCTCAAGCTGCTGCTGGTGCTCACGGTCTGCGACATCATGGCGGTGGGGCCGAATGTCTGGAACAACTGGAAAGCCCAGCTGCTGCGCCAGCTTTATCGCGACACCCGCGACATGCTCACCGGCGGCGACGGACGCCAGACCCGGGCGCAGCGCGCCGAGGAGGCGCAGGACGCCCTGCGCGCGGCGCTGACCGGCTGGGCCCCCGAGGACATCGAGGCCGAGGTGGCGCGCCATTACGCGCCCTACTGGCTGGGCCTGACCACGGAGATGCAGGCCAGTTTCGCCCGGCTGGCGCGGGCGGCGCGCGAGGACCGGGTGGAAAGCCACATCGTCGCCGATCCCAGCCGCGACGCGACGCGGGGCTGCTTTTACATGTCCGACCATCCGGGGGTGTTCAGCCGGCTGGCGGGGGCGCTGGCGCTGGCCGGGGCGAATGTGGTGGACGCGCGCGTCTACACCACCTCCGACGGCTTCACCTGCGCCGCCTTCTGGTTTCAGGACAATGACGGATCGCCCTATGACGCGGAGCGCCTGGACCGCATGCGCCGCACCATCGACCGCACCATGTCCGGCGATCTGGTGGCGCGCGACGCGCTGAAGCCCAGACGCCGGGTGCGCACCCGCGAAAGCAAGTTCCGCGTGCCCACCCGCATCATGTTCGACAATGACAGCGCCGATCTCTACACGGTCATCGAGGTGGACACCCGCGACCGGGTGGGGCTGCTCTACGATCTCACGCGGGCGCTGGCGGCATGCAACGTGTCGATATTCTCGGCGATCATCGCCACCTATGGCGAGCAGGCGGTGGACGTGTTCTACGCCAAGGACCTGTTCGGGCTGAAGATCCGCAGCAAGGCCAAGATGCACACCATCGAGACCCGCCTGCGCGACGCCATCGAGAACGCCAAGCCCGAACCGGCGCCGGCCGGGACCGCGGCCAGGGGCGGCGCGAAACCGGCCGCCAGGGCGCGCGGCAAGGCCGTCGCGACGGCTGCGGGCAAGACAGTGGCCAGGGGCGCGGGCAAAGCCGCGGGGAAAGCCATGGGGAAAGCCATGGGGAAAGCCGCTGCGAAGACACCCGCCGCGCCGGCGGCGGGGGCCGAGAAACCGAAACGCGGGGCGCGACGCAAGACCGGCGGCGGGCCCGGCGCGGGCGGCGACGCGCCCGAGGGCGCCGCGTGACCGGGGCAAGCCGCGCGTCGCGCGATTGCGGGACCGCGCCCGCCTCATGATCCGAAAGCCTCGCCTCGCGCGCGCCTTCGCC
Organism: Oceanicella sp.; assembly: GCF_056449545.1. Taxonomy (NCBI): domain Bacteria; kingdom Pseudomonadati; phylum Pseudomonadota; class Alphaproteobacteria; order Rhodobacterales; family Paracoccaceae; genus Oceanicella; species Oceanicella sp. The sequence goes on from NZ_JBWOMN010000012.1 coordinate 28,547, forward strand.
ACCGTGGGCGGCTGGACCATGGCCAGCCGCATCCTCGGTTTCGCGCGCGACATCCTGATCGCCGCGACGCTGGGCGCCGGGCCGGTGGCGCAGGCCTTCGTGGTGGCGTTCTCGCTGCCCAACCTGTTTCGCCGCTTTTTCGGCGAGGGCGCCTTCAACATGGCCTTCATCCCCATGTTCGCCAAGCGGCTGGAAGGCGAGGGCCCCGACGCCGCCCGCGATTTCGCCGAGGAGGCGTTTTCGGCGCTCACCGCCGTGCTCATCGGGTTCACCCTGCTGGCGATGCTGGCCATGCCGTGGCTGGTGCTGGCGCTGGCTTCGGGGTTCGCCGGGGACGGGCGGTTCGAACTGACCGTGGCCTTCGGGCGCATCGCCTTTCCATACATCCTGTTCATCTCGCTGGCGGCGCTGCTCAGCGGGGTGCTGAATTCGCTGGGGCGGTTCGCGGCGGCGGCGGCGGCGCCGGTGCTGCTCAACCTGATCGTGATCGCGGCGCTGGCGACGGCGCAAAGCGGCATGCTGGCCGATGTGGTCATCATCGAGACCCTCGGGCTCGGCGACCTGACCGGGCTGCATCACGGCACGGTGCTGGTCTGGGCGGTGGTGCTGGCGGGGATCGCGCAGCTGGCGCTGGTCTGGGAGGCGGCGCGCCGCGCCGGCATGAAGCTGCGCCTGCGCCGCCCGCGTTTCACCCCGCGCATGAAACGCCTCGCGGTGGTGGCGCTGCCGGCGGCGATGGCGGGCGGGGTGGTGCAGATCAACCTCATGGTGGGGCGGCAGGTGGCGTCCTATTTCGACGGCGCGGTGGCCTGGCTCTACTACGCGGATCGGCTGTATCAGCTGCCGCTCGGGGTGGTCGGGGTGGCGATCGGCGTGGTGCTGCTGCCCGACCTCGCCCGCCGCCTGCGCGGCGGCGACGACGCCGGCGCGCGCGAGGCGGTGAACCGCGCCAGCGAATTCGCGCTGGCGGTGACCCTGCCCGCCACGGTGGCGCTGATCGCGGTGCCGGTCGCGCTGACCGGCGTGTTGTTCGGTCGCGGGGCGTTCGGCGCCTCGGACATCGCCGCCACGGCGCTGGCGGTGGCGGTCTACGGCGCCGGGCTGCCGGCTTTCGTGCTGCAAAAGGTGGTGCAGCCGATGTATTTCGCCCGCGAGGACACAACCACGCCGTTCCGCTATGCGCTGTGGGGCATGGCGGTCAATCTGGCGGTGGCGATCGGCATGGCGCCGGTGCTGGGCTATCTGGCGGCGGCGCTGGCGACGACGCTGGCGGGCTGGGTCAACCTGGCCCTGCTGTGGCGCGGCGCGCGGCGATTCGGCGGCGCCGCGCGGGTCGATGCGCGCCTGCGCCGGCGCGCGCCGCGCCTGCTGATCGCCAGCCTGGCGATGGGCGCGGCGGCGCTGGCGCTGGCCGAGGCGCTGGCCCCGGCGCTCGCCGCGCCGGGCTGGCGCTACGGGGCGCTGGCGCTGCTGGTGGGCGGCGCCATGGCGATCTATTTCGCCGCGGCGTTGCGCATCGGCGGCTTCGTCGTCGCCGACCTGAAGTCGGCGATGCGCCGCGGCTGACCCCCCGGGCGCAAGATGTCAGGCGCGGGGCACGACCGCCCAGGCGGCGATCCAGCCGGCGACGAAGCCGCCCAGATGGGTCTGCCAGGCCAGCATCCCCGACAGCGCCACCCCGAGGATCACGTTGATCATCACCAGCCCGCCGATGGAGCTGAGAAACTGCGGCATGGAGCCGCCCTGCCGGCGGATGAACACGAATTCCGCGTATTTCAGCACCCCGATCAGCCCGAACACCACGCCCGAGGCCCCGACCATGGGCCCGTCGGACTCCGACAGCAGCCCGAAGGTCAGCGCCCCCCCCACCGCCGTCACAACGAAAAACATGAAGAACAGCGGCGCCCCGAAGATCCGCAGCGTCACCAGCCCCAGCCCCATGAAGGCGGCCGAGTTCATCGCCAGATGGGTCATCGAGCCATGCAGGAACGCGTAGGTCAGCAGCGACCACGCCACCTGCGGCGGCGCCGGCAGCCCGGCGATCCACAGGTCGAACCACGGATCGTAGAACGACAATTCGCGATAGGTCAGCATCCGGATGCCCGGCGCGATGAACCCCGCGTCCGACAGCTGGAAGGTGATCTCGAACATCAGGAAGACGGCGACGAAGGCGAAAACGATCTGCCGGTGGCCGGGTTTCAGCGGCGGCAGGGGCGGAAATTGGAACATGCAACCTCAATCATCGGGGCCGGGCCCGCCGCGAATGGCGCGCCCCGCAGCTTGACCGCCCGGTGACGCCGCCCCATAAGGCCGGGCAAATGCGCCAGGCTCAAGAGGAAACGGACATGACCGACGCTCCGACACAGGCTCCCCCCCGCAAGCGGCGGGTGTTCTCGGGCGTGCAGCCGACGGGCAACCTGCATCTGGGCAATTATCTGGGCGCCGTGAAGCGCTTCGTCGAGATGCAGGATCAGGATTACGAAACCGTTTACTGCATGGTCGACCTGCACGCGATCACCCAGCCCCAGGATCCCGCCGAGCTGACCCGCGCCACGCGCGAACTTGCCGCCGCCTTCATCGCCTGCGGGCTCGACCCCAGGAAATCCATCCTGTTCAACCAGTCCCAGGTGCCCGGCCACGCGGAACTGGCGTGGATCTTCAACTGCGTGGCGCGCATGGGCTGGCTCAGGCGCATGACCCAGTTCAAGGACAAGGCGGGCAAGAACAGCGAGAACGCCTCGGTGGGTCTGTTCAGCTATCCCAACCTGATGGCCGCCGACATCCTGCTGTATCACGCGACGCATGTGCCGGTGGGCGAGGACCAGAAGCAGCATCTGGAGCTGACCCGCGACATCGCGGTGAAGTTCAACAACGATTTCGATTGCCCGGATTTCTTCCCCCTGCCGGAACCGATGATCGAGGGCGAGGCCACCCGGGTGATGAGCCTGCGCGACGGCAGCAGGAAGATGTCGAAATCCGACATGTCGGACATGAGCCGCATCAACCTCACCGACGATGCGGACGCCATCGCCCGAAAGATCCGCAAGGCGAAGACCGATCCCGCGCCGCTGCCCGACAATCTCGACGACCTCGCCGAGCGGCCCGAGGCGCGCAACCTCGTGGGCATCTACGCGGCGCTGTCGGGGATGACGGCGGCGGATGTGGTGGCCGAATTCGCCGGGCGCAATTTCGGCGAATTCAAGCCCAGGCTCGCGGATCTGGCGGTGGAAAGCCTCGCCCCCATCGCCGCGCGCCTGCGCGAATTGTCCGCCGACGCCGCCTATATCGACGGCGTGCTGGGGGATGGCGCGGACCGGGCCGACGCCATTGCGGCGCCGATCCTCGCCGCGACCTACGAAAAGGTCGGGCTGCTGCGCTCGCGCCGCCGGGCGCCGCCGGTCGCTGCGCGCGCCGCCGCGTCCCGGACCTGAACCGGGACCGCCTGCGCGTCGAGGCCCATCAACGCCGGCCGCCCCGCGCCCCGCGGCGCAGCCAGTGAAACGCCGCCTTGCGACGCGGCGGCGCATGCGTCATCCTGCGGGCGAGCGAAACGGCAGGGAGTGCCCCTCTTGCGCAAGTTCCTCGTGGTCGTGGACGAGACCCCGGAATGCATCAACGCGCTGCATTTCGCCGCGCTTCGCGCCGCCAACACCGGCGGCGGGGTGCAGATGCTCTTCATCATTCGCCCCGAGGAGTTCCAGCACTGGATCGGCGTCGCCGAGGTGATGCGCCAGGAGGCCCGCGAAATCGCCGAGGCCCGGTTTCAGGAACTGGCCGAGCAGATGCGGCAGACCAGCGGCGTGATCCCCGAATTCGTGATCCGCGAGGGCGAGGCGGTGGACGAGGTGCTGGCCCAGATCGACGAGGACAAGGAAATCGGCGTGCTGGTGCTGGGCGCCGGGACCGAGGGCGAGGGCCCCGGCCCCCTGGTCACCGCGCTGGCCGGGCGCATGGCCGGCGGCATGCCGGTGCCGGTGACCGTGGTGCCGGGCTCCATGTCCCGCGACCGGCTGAACGCGGTGTGCTGAGCCGGCCCGGCGGCGCGGGGCTGAATTTAGAATCGTTCTTGATTTCGGACTGAAACGGGTCCATGTCAGGGGCAAACGGAGGCCCATCATGTTTATCCAGACCGAGTCGACGCCCAACCCCGCGACGCTGAAATTCCTGCCCGGCCAGACGGTGATGCCGTCGGGCGCGGCGGATTTCCCGACGCCGGAGAACGCCTCCGCCTCGCCGCTGGCGCAGCGGATCTTTGGCGTGGACGGGGTGAACGGGGTGTTTCTGGGCCCCGATTTCATCACCGTGACCAAGGATGAATCGCTGGAATGGGCGCATCTGAAACCCGGGGTGCTGGGCGCGATCATGGAGCATTTCCAGTCCGGCGCGCCGGTGATCGAGGGCCAGGGCGGCGCCGTGGGCCATGCCGAGCATTCGGGCCCGGACAGCGAGATCGTCGGCCAGATCAAGGAATTGCTCGACACCCGCGTGCGCCCGGCGGTGGCCCAGGACGGCGGCGACATCACCTTCCACGGCTTTGACCGGGGCGTGGTGTATCTGCACATGCAGGGCGCCTGCGCCGGCTGCCCGTCCTCGACCATGACCCTGAAGATGGGCATCGAGAACCTGCTGCGCCACTACATCCCCGAAGTCACCGAAGTCCGCCCCGTCGCCTGAGCGGGGCCGTGACCTCGCCGGCGCCCGGCGGGCCGCCGCTGATCCTCGCCTTTGACAGCGCCGCCGCCCATTGCGCGGTCGCCGTGACCGCCGGCGACCGGCTGTTGGCGCGCCGCGTGGAGCCCATGGCGCGCGGGCAGGTGGAACGCCTGGCGGCGCTGGTGACGGAAACCCTGGCCGAGGCCGGGGTCGCGCTGGGCGATCTGGCGCTGATCGGGGTCGGAATCGGGCCGGGCAACTTCACCGGCGTGCGCATATCGGTGGCGCTGGCGCGCGGCCTGGCGCTGTCGCTGGGCCGCCCGGCCATCGGCGTCACCCGATTCGAGGCGCTGGCCGAAGAGGCCGGCGCGCAAGGCCCCCGCCACCGCGTGGTCGCCATCGCCGGGCGGCGCGGTCTGGTTTTCGCGCAGGCTTTCGGCGGCGACGCGGCCCCGGGCGCCCCCCTGTCCGACACGCCCGGGGCGTTGGCCGGGGTTTTTCGCCCGCTGGCCCCGGATCTGGAGATCATCGGCGCTTTTGATCCGCTTGCCGGCCTGCTGGGCGCGCCGGGGCGCGCCGGGGCGCTTGGCGGCGAGGACGGCGTCGGCGACCGGGCCGATCCGGCGGCGATCGCCCGCGTCGCGGCGCAAAGGCCCGCGGGCCAGCCGCGTCCGGCGCCGCTGTATCTGCGCCCCGCCGACGCGGCGCCGCCGCGCGACCCCCCGCCGCGCATCCTGGCATGACCGGGGCGCGGGACGCCGCCCCGCCCGACCCGATCCCCGCGCGAGTCGCGGCGCTGCACGCGGCGGCCTTCGACGCCCCCGGCTGGTCGGCGCGGGAAATCGCCGCGCTTGCCGCCGCGCCCGGCGGCCTGTTGCTGCTGCCCGATGGGGCGGGCGCCGATCCCGGCGGCTTCGCGCTGGGCCGCGTCGCCGGGCCGGAGGCGGAACTGCTGATGCTGGCGGTGCATCCGGCGCGCCGCCGCGCCGGGCTGGGGCGGGCGCTGCTGGCGGCTTTCATCACGCGGGCCCGCGCGCGCGGCGCCGTCGAGGCGTTTCTGGAGGTGGCCGAGAACAACGCCCCGGCCCGCGCGCTTTACGCCGCGGCCGGTTTCGCCGTGGTGGGGCGGCGGCGCGGCTACTACCTGCGCCCCGGCGCCCCGGCGGCGGACGCGCTGGTGATGCGGCGCGGGATCGGCGGCGTCAGACCCACTGCCCCGGCTCCATGAAGCCCGCGTCGATCAGTTCCGACGAGCTCCAGCCGAAACGCCGCGATCCCGCCCATCGCAGATCCCCCGCCGCCTCGCAGGAGCCGGGATTGTCCAGCAGGCTGCGGGCGGCGCGGAACGACATCAGCGCCATGGTCGGGTTGTGGTGCCAGGGGCAGGACGGGCCGTCCGTGTCCGGCGCGCCGAAGGAAAAGTCCGGGCGCGCGCGCAATCCCTTGCGCGCCCTGAAGAACGCCACCCGGTCGATGCGGACCCTGCCGGCGCGGGTCAGGTCCTCGCGCCGCCAGGTCAGCCCGCCATAGACCGCGCGCCCGGCGCCGTCGCCCGCGGCGATGTCCGCGGGTTCCGCGTAATAGCCGATGGCGTCGAAATGCGGTTCGGGGGGCAGGCCGGGCGAATCGCGCATCGCCGGGTCGTAGAGGTCGAGCGCGCAGGCGAAGACCCCGCGCCGCCGCTCGCTGTCCATGAAGCCGGCGAAATCCGCCAGCCGCCGGGTTTCGAAATACGGATACAGCGCGAATTCGCCGTTGAAATGGTGCAGGATCCAACGGTCCTCCAGCGCCGGCATCAGCCGGGTGAGCAGCGCCGCGGCCTCGTCGCGGCCATGCGCCGGGCGCAGGATGCGATGGACGAAAGGCGCCGCGGCGGGCGGCGGATCGGCGCCGATCAGCACCGCCGCGCGGGCCCCCAGCCGCAGGTCCCAGTCCAGGGCCTCCTGCGCCAGATAGCGGGATTCGCAGAAGATGACCGCCACCGGACCGGGCAGCGTCGCCCCCGCGCGACCGCGCGGTTTGCGCGCGAATTCGCGTAAAAAACCCTCCACGCTGACGAAATCGGCCAAGAAGCGCCCCTCTTGCATGAATATCGGTCTCTAACCTTTCTGTCACGGGCGCGCTGTCCGGCGCATCTGACGCCGCGTAACATGCCCGGAACGAGGTTGACGGCATTTCATTCGCGCAAGACTAATTCTTGGTTAACGGCGCAGAGGTGAATATACCCCAAAAAATTGGGCTTCATCCTAAAGTGAGGTCGGAAAATTAGCAATTGACGGATGTATTCAGAATAACTAGGTAGTGGCGTGGGAAAGCCGAAGTGACCAATGGCCAGCGGCCATAAAGATCATGGTTGATGCCCAAAATACGATTGAACTGAATATGCGAGGTGTAATGTCCGAAGATCAAGAGATTTCCAAGGCGGAGCTGTTGGCGCTGACCTCGGAAATCGTGTCAGCGCACGTTTCCAACAATCCGGTGTCCCCGACCGATCTGATCAACGTGCTTCAATCCGTCCATGAAAAACTGAACGAATTGTCCCAGGATCAGGAAGAGGAGCCGGAGGAGCTGGTGCCCGCCGTCCCGATCAAGAAATCGGTGACCGACGAATTCATCATCTGTCTTGAGGACGGCAAGAAGCTGAAAATGCTCAAGCGCCACCTGAAGACCGCGTATGACATGACGCCCGACGACTACCGCGCGCGCTGGGGGCTGCCGGCCACCTACCCGATGGTCGCGCCGAGCTATGCGCGCAAGCGTCAGGCGCTGGCCAAGCAGATCGGGCTGGGGCGCAAGCCGCGCGTCGCCAAGAAGTGATCTGACGCGACCCGCCGCCCCCGCGTTGCGACGGGGGGCGCAAGACGATAGACAAGCGGCGCGCCGGTCCGACCCGGCGCGCCGTTTCACGTTGCCCCCCGCGCGGGGGCGAATGCCGGGAAAGATCCGATGGGCAAGCCGCCGAAGCTCTACGTCAAGACCTACGGCTGTCAGATGAACGTCTATGACAGCGAACGCATGGGCGCGGCCATGCTGGCCGAGGGCTACGAAACCGCCGCGCGCCCCGAGGATGCGGACCTGATCCTGCTCAACACCTGCCATATCCGCGAGAAGGCGGCCGAAAAGATGTATTCGGAGCTCGGCCGGCTGCGGGGGCTGAAGGACGCGAAGCCCGGGCTGAAGATCGGCGTCGCCGGCTGCGTCGCGCAGGCCGAGGGCGAGGAGATCATCCGCCGCCAGCCGCTGGTCGATCTGGTGGTCGGCCCGCAGGCCTATCACCGCCTGCCCGGGTTGGTGAAAACCGGCGGCGTGGACACCGAATTCCCCGCCGAGGACAAGTTCGACCACTTGCCGCAAGCCCCCAGGACCCGGCGCGCCCCGGCGGCGTTCCTGACCGTGCAGGAGGGCTGCGACAAGTTCTGCGCCTTCTGCGTGGTGCCCTATACGCGGGGCGTGGAATCGTCGCGCCCCGCCGCGCGGATCATCGCCGAGGCGCGGGATCTGGTGGCGCGCGGGGTGGTTGAGATCACCCTGCTGGGCCAGAACGTCAACGCCTATCACGGCGCGGGGCCGGATGGCGGCGACTGGTCGCTGGCGCGGCTGATCCGCGAATTGGCCAAGGTGGACGGGCTGGCGCGCATCCGCTTCACCACCTCGCATCCCAACGACATGTCCGACGACCTGATCGCCGCCCATGGCGAGGTGGACAAGCTGATGCCCTATCTGCACCTGCCGGTGCAGTCGGGATCGGACCGGGTGCTGAAGGCGATGAACCGCCGGCACACGGTGGACAAGTATCTGCGCCTGATCGAACGCATCCGCGACGCCCGCCCCGACATCGCCATGTCCGGGGATTTCATCGTCGGCTTTCCCGGCGAGTCCGAGGCGGATTTTCAGGACACCCTGGCATTGTGCGACGCGGTTCGTTACGCGCAGGCCTATTCGTTCAGGTATTCGCCCCGCCCCGGCACACCCGCCGCCGGGCGCGATCTGGTGGACGAGGCCGAAAGCGCCGAGCGCCTGCAACGCCTGCAAGCTCTGCTGTCGCGGCATCAGGCGGATTTTCAGCGGGGCATGGTAGGGCGCGAGATTCCGGTGCTGATCGAAAAGCCGGGGCGCTTGGAAGGCCAGATGATCGGCCGCTCGCCCTGGCTGCAATCAGTGTTTCTGACCATAGGCGCCGAGCGGGTCGGCGAAATCCTGCCGGTGCGGATCCTTGAGGCGAAGCCCAATTCGCTGGCCGGGCGGCTCGTCGGTTAACGCTGATTCTGCGCCCGGCCCTGACGCCGCCGGGTCAGCCGGTCGCCGCCGCGCCGGGCGGAGAGTCCGGGGCCGAGACCGCCGCGGCCCCCTTGGCCATCAGCGGGATCGTCACCACGAAGCAGGCGCCGCGCGCGGAGTCCGCCAGCGCCAGCTGACCGCCGAAGCGCAGCATGATCTGGCGGCTGATCGCCAGCCCCAGCCCGGCGCCGCCCGCGTCGGTCCGGTCCCAGCCGCGCGAGAATTTTCGGAAAATGCGCTTGCGGTCCTCCACGGCGATCCCCGGCCCGTTGTCGCTGACCGAAAAATGCGCCCTGCCATCGGCGACCCGCACCGACACCCGCGCCACCGGCGACGGATTGTCGTTGTATTTTATGGCGTTGGACAGCAGGTTTATGAACACCTGCGCCAATCGGTCCGCTTCGGCATTGACCATCAGCGGCTCGGGCATGGGGTCAAGCTCGATCCGGGCGCGGGCGCCATGGGCGACGCCCCTTGTGGTGTCGGCGGCCCGGCGCAGCGCCGCCACCGCGTCGACGGGCGACAGCGCCAGATCGACCTGGCCGCGCTCCAGCACGTTCAGTTCGAGGATCTGGTTGAGCAGGCGGGTGAGGCGCAGGCTCTCGTCATGGATGATGCCGAGAAACCGGCGCGACTGGTCCGAGGACAGATCGCCGGTGTCCAGCAGGATCTCGGAAAACGAGCGCACGGCGGTCATGGGGGTGCGCAGTTCATGGCTGACCTGCGACAGGAAATCATCTTTCTGGGCGTCGAGGCGGCGCAGCTGCTCATTGGCCTGACGCAGCTGCGCGGCGGTCTGCTCCAGTTCTTCGGATTTGCGTTCGACCTCGGCCGAATACTCCATCAGCTGCGCGGTCTCGTCGGCGATCTTCATCAGCTCGCCCAGCGAAATGGTCTCGGCCCCGGTGGCCTGGCGCACCATGGCGTGGGCCGAGGCGGCGCCCACCGACCCCGCCAGCTCCCGCTCCAGCCGGGCGATGAAGGCGTCGGTGGCGTCGGGCAGGCCGGAATCCGCGCCCTGCTGGCGCGCCGCCTCGTCGAACAGCCGGCGCGCCGGGTCGGCCCCGAGGATGCGGCTGGCCAGAATGAACAGATCCTCCGAGGCGGCGGAACGCTGGATGAAGCGATGCGCCTCGCCGTCGCCGGTGCGGAACACGTCGACGAACAGCGCCGATTGCAGCCATTCCATGGGTTTGGGTTCGCGCAGCTGCGACACGCCGACCAGCAGCGCGGTGTTGAACGCGAGGCTCCAGAACACCGCGTTCACCAGCGGATCCAGGCCTTCCAGCCCGAACAGCGCCTGCGGGCGCAGCAGGGCCAGCCCGAAGGCGCCGTCGCGGATCACCTCGGCGGACATCAACGCCGAACCGCCGAATCCCGGCAGCACCAGCGTGTAGATCCAGATCAGCGCCCCGGCGCTGAGCCCGTACAGCGCCCCGAGCCCGGTGGCCTGACGCCAGAACAGCCCGCCGATCAGCGCCGGCAGAAACTGCGCCACGCCGACGAAGGCGATCAGCCCGATGGAGAACAGCGCCCCCGCGCCCTCGGTGAGGCTGAGATACAGGAACCCCAGCGCCATGATCCCGGCGATGCTGCCGCGGCGCGAATACAGCAGCAGCCGGCGCACGTCGCCGGAACTTTGCATGGCGCTTGACGACGAACGCAGCACCAGCGGGGTGATGATGTGGTTGGAGACCATGGTCGACAGCGCGATGCTGGCGACGATCACCATCGAGGTCGCCGAGGAAAACCCGCCGAGGAAGGCCAGCAGGGTCAGCGCCTCCTGCCCGCCGGCCATGGGCAGGGTCAGCACGAACATGTCGGGATTGGCGCCTTCGGGCAGCGTCGCCAGCCCGGCGGCGGCGATGGGCAGGATGAACAGGCTGATCAGCAGCAGATACAGCGGGAACATCCAGGACGCGGTGGCCAGGTGGCGTTCGTCGGTGTTTTCCACCACCGTCACCTGAAACTGGCGCGGCAGGCAGATCACCGCGGTGGCCGACAGGAAGGTGATCACCGCCCAGCGCGGGCCGAACACGCTGTCGGATTTCAGCATCTCCGGGGTCATGCGCGCGAACACCGCATCGACGCCGCCCATCAGCCCCCATGTCACCCAGACGCCGACGGCGAGCAGCGCGCAAAGCTTGACCAGCGCCTCCAGGGCGATGGCGGCGACCACGCCCTGATGGCGTTCGTTGGCGTCGACGTTGCGGGTGCCGAACAGGATGGTGAAGGCGGCCATGCCCACCGCCACCCAGAAGGCGGTGGCGGCGCCGCCGCGCTCGCCGGTTCCGCCGATCAGCTGGAACGAGGTCGACACCGCCTTCAGCTGCAGCGCGATGTAGGGCGTGGTGCCCATCACCGCGATCACCGTGACCAGCGCGCCCAGCGACGGGCTCTTGCCGTAGCGCGAGGACAGCAGGTCGGCGATCGAGGTGATGCGCTGGTTGCGCCCGATGCGCACCAGCTTGCGCAGCAGCCACCACCAGCCGATGAACACCAGCGTCGGGCCGAGATAGATGGTGACGAATTCCAGCCCGTTGCGCGCCGCCGATCCGACCGCGCCGTAAAACGTCCAGGAGGTGCAGTAGACCGAGATCGACAGCGTGTAGATCACCGGCGACTGCAGCCAGCGCGCCTGGCCCGCGCGCGTGCGCTGGTCGGCCCAGAACGCGGCGCCGAACAGCAGCGCCACATAGGCGATGCTGACCCCGAGCAGTAGATCCGCGGACAGCATCAGCGGCGCGCCCGGCCCCAAAGCCCCTGCGCCAGCCCCCGCGCCAGCCGCCGGGCGATCAGGATCAGCCCCAGCCACACCGCCAGCAGATAGGCGAGGATCAGCGGCGCGCCGAACACCGTTTCATTCGCCGCGAACACCCCGATGAAAGGCGGCATCAGCAGGAACGCCCCGACCACCGGCAGCAGATTGGCCAGCGATTCACTGCGCCGCCGCCCCAGGCGCGGCCCCGGGCGCAACCCGGCCCGCGCGCCCGCATCGCCGCGCGGGCGGGTGGGCTTGACCGGCTTGATCGGCGCCGCGCGCGGCGGCGCGGGGTCGGGGCGGTGCGGCGGCGCGCTCATCCGGCGACCAGGCGGCGCACCTGCTCGACCAGATCCTTGTTGGAGAACGGCTTGGTGATGAAGGCGTCGGCGCCGATGTCCCTGGCGGTGCGGCGATCCTGGCTCTGGCCCTTGGCGGTGAGCATGATCACCGGCAGGTCGCTGAAGCTGGGATGGGCGCGCACATGGCGCAGCACGTCGAATCCGTTCATCTTCGGCAGCATGACGTCGAGGATCATCAGGTCCGGCGCGGTCTCGGCTATCTGGCGGAACGCCGCCTCGCCATCGGCGGCGCAGGTCACCTTGTAGCCCTCGCGAGACAGGATGAAGCTGAGTGATTCGACGATGTGCGGTTCGTCCTCGGCGATCAGAACGTGCAGCCCCGCCATGCAATTCCCCGCCATGATGCTCCCCGGTGTCTTTCCCGCGCGCCTTTGTCCGGGCGCCGCGCCGCTCACGGGTTTTTCCGCGCCCCTTGCCCTTAGCCTATTCAGAATCCGCCGCCGCGCAAAGCCGCAGTTTGCGCGGCGCGGCGGCGGTGGGGGCGATCGGGGGCGCGGGGCTGATCGGGGGCGCGGGGCTGACCGCGCCCGCGCGCGCCGCCGCCGCGCAGGCGCCGGGACCCCTGCGCCGCCCTGATATCCGCTCCGGGGGCGGTTCCTGGCGGGGCGCTCAGGCGTCGGGATCGGCCGCGGCGACCTCTTCGGTGCGCTGCCAGTTCTCGCCGGCGGCGATCAGGCAGGTCAGGCCGGTGGGCAGGGTGATGGTGATGGTCCAGCTGCCGGTCCGGGCCGAGGCGTAGATCTCCACCACGCCGTTCTCGCGCTGGAGCCCGAGCCCCTGGCGGCTTTCGCCGTATTTGCCCTGCAGCCGCTCCACCACCTTGGCCCTCTCGCCGCAGGGCGGGCGGCTCTGCGCCGAGGCCGACCCGGACATCGCCGCGATGATCGCGGCGGCGAGGATCACCGCCACGGCGGCCATGACGATCGCGCCAAGCGGTTTCATCCGCGCGATCCCCGACAGCTTGCGTCGCGCGCCGCTGGCGAGCCGCTTGAGCGCGAGGCCCGAGGTCTTGTCGCGCGCAATCTCTGCGGCGCGGGCGGCGATGGTGTCTATCTGGCGAATTTTCAACATGTCTTGCGCCTTTCAAGGCGCTTCCGCATGCCGCAAAGGCGGCCCTTTCAGGCCGATCCCGCTTGCCGATCCGTTCGGATGCGCCGGTTGCTCGCGTCATCGGATCAACCGCGCGGCGTCGGGGAGACGCCTGTCGCTCGCCAATCTGCATGCAGTTCGGAGAGCCACAGGCTCATGCTCCGGACCGATGCCACAGGGCGGCGACTGAACCCAATCTGCACGCGGAGTTCGAAGATATGGTTAATCGCTGGCGCGGCAGGGCGCCCAGACATAGCCGTCAGGGTCGATCAGATAGACCTCGCGCAACCCGTGCGGCTTGTCCGCGGCGCCCGCCAGCACCGGCGCGTCCATGGCGCGGGCCCGGGCCTCGGCGGCATCGGGGTCGACCCCGTAAAGACGCAGCTCGACCCCCGCGCCGCGCGCCTCGACGCCGATCAGCGCGCCGCTCAAGGGATTGTCCCGGTAGGAAAAATCCGAATGCAGGAACCAAGTGGCGCCCGGCGCGCCCATGATCGCGAAATGGTCCTCCCAATAGCGGATCTCGGCGCCCAGAACCTCGACCTGAAACCGCGCCGCCGCATCGACGTCGCGCACCAGCAGGTTGATCCCGAGCCCGTCGAGGATGGCCTTGCCATAGGTCGCGGGGTCGGGGCGGGCGACGCCTTTTTCCGGATAATTCGATGACATTTCGAATGACTCCCCAACAATCGGCCGAATCATTGCCGCGCTGCGACATTTTCTTGCGCAGCTTCGAAATCCGCGCTAGGTCGGCCGCGTTCCAAGCCGGAACCCTGCCAGATTCAAGCGGAATTCGCCATGACCTACGCCTCCCCCGCCCGAACGGCCCGCCAGGATCGCCCGCGCCGCTCGGTGCTCTACATGCCGGGGTCCAGGGCGCGGGCGCTGGAAAAGGCCCGCAGCCTGCCCGCGGATGCGTTGATCCTCGACCTTGAGGATGCGGTCGGCCCGGCGGAAAAGGCCGTGGCGCGCGCCATGGTGGTCGAAGCGGTGCGCGAGCGCGGCTTCGGCGGGCGCGAGATCATCATTCGCATCAACGGGCTGGACACGGAATGGGGGGCGGACGACCTCGCCGCCGCCGCCGCCGCCGGTCCTGACGCGATCCTCGCGCCCAAGGTCGGCGCCCCGGATGATCTGCAGGCGATTGCGCAGGCCATGCAGGCCGCCGGCGCGCCGGAAACAACCGCGATCTGGGCGATGATGGAGACCCCGCGCGGCATCCTCAACGCCGCCGCCATCGCCGGCGCGAGCCCCAGGCTGGCGGCTTTCGTCATGGGGACCAACGATCTGGTCAAGGATCTGGGGGCCGAGCACACCCCGGATCGCCTGCCGCTGGTCGCCGCGCTGGGGCTGTGCGTGCTGGCGGCGCGGGCCCATGACCTCGCCTGCATCGACGGGGTCTACAACGCCTTCAGGGATGATGAGGGCCTGCGCGCCGCCTGCGCGCAGGGCCGCGAATTCGGCTTTGACGGCAAGACCCTGATCCACCCGACGCAGCTTGCGGCGGCCAACGAGGTTTTCGCGCCCTCGCCGGATGACCTGGCGCTTGCGGCGCGCCATGTCGCCGCATATGAGCAGGCGCTGGCCGAGGGCAAGGGGGTCGCGGTGGTCGACGGGCGCATCGTCGAGAACCTGCATGTGGAGACCGCCCGCCGCCTGCTGGCGCGGGCCGAGGCGATCAAGGCGCTGCATGGCGGCTGACATCGCCCCGGATCAGGTCGGGCGCGCCGGGCCGAAGCGACGGCGATATTCGCCGGGGTTGAGGCCGGTCTCGCGCCGGAACAGCTTGCGGAACGCCGCGGGATCGGCGTAGCCCAGTTCCCAGGCGATGCGCTCGAAGGGCAGCGGCGCGCTTTCCAGCATTTCGCGCGCCCGCGCGACGCGCAGCAACTGCGCGTAGGCGGTGGGGTTGCGCCCGGTGGCCTTCTGGAACCGGCGCAGGAAGGTGCGCCCGCTCAGGCCCGCGATCCCGGCCATCGCCGCCAGCGTCATGCGCCGTCGCCCCGCCGCCTGCAGCCGCCGCTGCACCTTCAGGATCGCCGCGTCGCCGTGATCGAAGCGCGGGACGAAGACGCTGTAGAAACGTTGTTCGCGGCCTCTGGGGTCTATCAGGAAGGTCCGCGCCACATCCAGCGTCACGGCGGGGCTCAGGAACCGTTCGATCAGCCGCAGGCCAAGGTCGAGCCACGCGGTCAGCCCGCCCGCCGTCACCACGTCGCCGTCATCGACGATCATGCGCGCGGTCTGCACGCGCACCAGCGGGTATGCGGCGCGAAACCCGTCCTCCAGCGCCCAGTGGGTGGTGGCCGGGCGCCCGTCCAGCAGCCCGGCGCCGGCCAGCAGGAACGCTCCGGCGCAGATCGAGCAGGCGATCGCGCCCTCGCCGTGGCGGCGCGCGATCCAGTCGCGTTCCGCGTCCAGATCCAACCCGGGGTCCATGCCGCCGATGCGGGGCGGCGCGATCAGCGCGTCGAGGCGCGGATCGCCGCCCGGCGCGATCGCGCCGCCGGGGCCGGCGCATCGCGCGATGGTCCCGCCGGCCTTGCGCCAATGGGACACGCGCAGGCGCGGCAGGCGGGCCAGGCGCGCCAGGCGGGCGTTGCGCCGCGCGGCGACGCCGTTGGCGGCTTCGAACATCTCGCCCAGCCCGTGCAGCGCCGATGCCTGCGCTCCGGGATAGTCGAGGATGCCGATCCGCATTTCCGCCGCGCCGTCGGATATTGTCACTTTCGCCCCGTGAAAAGTCAGTTTCGCCAATCCCGACCATGGCGCGCCGCCGTTAGCCTGTCCAGCGTCAACCCCGGCGAAGCTTCGCCGCATCAACAAGGACAGTCCCATGACCCGACGCGCATTGATGCTCATCGACCTGCAGAACGACTACTATCCCGGCGGAAAATGGCCGTTGGACGGCATCGCCGAGGCCTCGGCCAACGCCGCGCGGCTGTTGGCGGCGTTCCGCGCGACGGGCGAGACCGTGATCCATGTTCGCCACGAAAACCCGGCGCCTGACGCCCGGTTCTTCGCCGTCGGGACCGAGGGCGCGCGGATCCGCGCCGACCTCGCGCCCGCGCCCGGCGAGGCGGTTGTGATCAAGAATTTCGCCAACGCTTTCAGGGACACCAACCTGAAAACCACGCTTGACGCGGCGGCGGTCGAGACGCTGACGATCTGCGGCGCCATGAGCCACATGTGCGTCGACGCGACCGTGCGGGCGGCGGCGGATCAGGGGTTCGCGGTGACGGTGATCCACGACGCCTGCGCCACCCGCGCGCTGGCTTTCGGGGGCGTGAACGTGCCGGCGCCCCAGGTCCACGCCGCCTTCATGGCCGCGCTGTCCATGGGATATGCGCAGATGACCGCGACTGGCGACTGGCTGGCCGAACCGTATTGAAACCCCGCGCGGGCCGGTCGACGGCCCGCGCGTCCGCGGATTTGCTTTAGATATAAAATTTCATGCTTGAATTTTCTCCCGGCCTGCGGCAGGATTTCGGCAATGCCAGCATCAGGGAGGTCCGCGCATGAGGATCGCATGTCTAGGAGGCGGCCCTGCCGGGCTCTATTTCGCCATCTCGATGAAACTGCGCGATCCGGCGCATGAGATCACGGTGATCGAGCGCAACCGCCCCGACGACACCTTCGGCTGGGGCGTCGTGCTGTCGGACGAGACGCTCGACAATCTGCAGGTCAACGATCCGGTCAGCGCCGAATCGATCCGCGCGCATTTCGCCTATTGGGACGATATCGCGGTGGTGCATGACGGCGCCCGCACGCTCAGCACCGGGCACGGGTTTTGCGGCATCGGGCGCATGCGGCTGCTGCTGATCCTGCAGGCCCGCGCCCGCGAACTGGGCATCGGGCTGCGGTTCGAGACCGAGGCCGCCGACCCGCGAACCTACGCCGCCGACTACGATCTGGTGGTGGCCAGCGACGGGCTGAATTCAAGGACCCGCGAGACCTACGCCGAATATTTCCGCCCCGACATCGATACGCGAAAAAACCAGTTCGTCTGGCTCGGCACGCATCAGAAATTCGACGACGCCTTCACCTTCATATTCGAAAAGACCGAACACGGCTGGATCTGGGCCCACGCCTACCAGTTCGACGACGACACCGCGACGTTCATCGTCGAATGCGCGCAATCCACCTTCGACGGCTTCGGCTTTGGCGAGATGAGCCAGCAGGACAGCGTTGCGACCTGCGAACGCATCTTCGCCGCGCATCTCGGCGGTCACGGCCTGATGAGCAACGCCAACCACATCCGCGGCTCCGCCTGGCTGCGCTTTCCCCGCGTGCTGTGCGCGCGTTGGAGCCATGACAACGTGGTGCTGCTCGGCGATGCGGCGGCGACGGCGCATTACTCCATCGGCTCGGGGTCGAAGCTGGCGATGGAAAGCGCCATCGCGCTCGCCGACGCCATCCAGCAGGAACCGGACCTCGCGACCGCCTTCGAACGCTACGAGGACGCGCGCCGGCTCGAAGTGCTGCGCCTGCAATCGGCGGCGCGCAATTCCACCGAATGGTTCGAACAGGTGGAGCGGTATCTCGACCTCGACCCGGTGCAGTTCAACTACGCGCTGCTGACCCGATCCCAGCGCATCAGCCACGAAAACCTGCGCCTGCGCGACCCCGACTGGCTGGCGGGCGCGGAAGGCTGGTTTCAGGCGCAGGCCGGCGCGCCCCCGACCCAACCGCCCCGGGCGCCGATGTTCGCGCCCTACCGGCTGCGCGACATGGCGCTGGTCAACCGCGTCGCGGTGTCGCCCATGGCGCAGTACAAGGCCGTCGACGGCCGTCCGACCGACTGGCATTTCGCCCATTACGCCGAGCGCGCCAAGGGCGGCGCCGGGCTGGTCGCCACCGAAATGACCTGCGTCAGCCCGGAGGGGCGCATCACCCCCGGCTGCACCGGCTTCTACGCCCCCGAACACGAGGCCGCGTGGCGGCGCATCACCGATTTCATCCATGCCGAGACCGAGGCGAAGATCTGCGCCCAGATCGGCCATTCCGGGCCGAAGGGGTCGACCCAGCTGGGCTGGGAGGACATGGACGCGCCGCTGAAAACCGGCAACTGGCCGCTGCTGGCGGCGTCCCCCGTCCCCTGGTCCGACGCCAACGCCACGCCCGCCGCCATGACCCGCGCCGACATGGACCGGGTGCGCGACCAGTTCGCCGACGCCGCGCGCATGGCCGATCGCGCCGGGTTCGACATGATCGAACTGCACATGGCGCATGGCTATCTGCTGTCGTCCTTCATCACCCCGCTCACCAACCGGCGCAGGGATGAATACGGCGGCGATCTCGGCAACCGCATGCGCTTTCCGCTGGAGGTGTTCGCGGCGGTGCGCGCGGTCTGGCCCGACGCAAAACCCATATCGGCGCGGATTTCGGCCAATGACTGGGTCGGCGATGACGGGATCACCCCCGAGGCGGCGGTGCAGATCGCGCGCGCCCTGCAAGACGCCGGCGTCGATATCTGCGACGTGTCCGCCGGGCAGACCTCGATCCGCGCCGAACCGGTCTACGGGCGCATGTTCCAGACCCCGTTCTCGGACCGCATCCGCAATGAAACCGGCATGGCCACCATGGCCGTGGGCAACATCTACGACACCGACCACGCCAATTCGATCCTGATGGCCGGGCGCGCCGATCTGGTCTGCATCGGGCGCCCGCATCTGGCCAACCCCTACTGGACGCTGCATGCGGCGGCGAAGCTCGGCGACGCGCAAACCCGCTGGCCGGCGCCCTATCTTGCCGGGCGCGACCAGTTGATGCGGCTGGCGGAAAGAGGCGAGGCGTGAGCGCGCCCGCCGGTTCAAAGCTGCGCCTGCGGCTGTGGCTGCGGCTGCTGCGCGCCACGCGGCGCATGGAAGGCGAACTGCGCGACCGGCTGCGGCGCGACTTCAACACCACGCTGCCGCGCTTTGACGTGCTCGCGGCGCTGCATCGCTGCGAATCCGGACTGCGCATGAGCGAACTCAGCCGCATGCTCATGGTCTCCAACGGCAATGTCACCGGCATCGTCGAACGGCTGGTGGAGGACGGGCTGGTGGCGCGCGCCGCGATCCCCGGCGACCGGCGCGCCACGCGGGTGAGTCTGACCGCGCGCGGGCGCGCCGATTTCGAAACCATGGCGACGGCCCATGAGGGCTGGGTGAACGCCCTGCTGGGCGATCTCGACGACGCGGAGGCGACGGCGCTGCTGGCCCCGCTGGACCGCGCAGGCGGCGGCGCGACGCCGGCGCGACCATCAGACGAAACCGCAGGGCAGGGAGGCTGACATGCTGGGACCGAGCGCGCACGAGGACAGTTTCACGCGGGACAACCTGCCGCCCGAGGATCAGTGGCCGGATTTCCTGCTGGAGCGGTTCCAGTATCCGGAGCGGCTCAACGCCGCGGTGGAACTGACCGACCGCATGGTGGATCGGGGGTTCGGCGATCGCACGGCGCTGATCGGCAACGGGCGCCGGCGCACCTACAAGGAACTGTCGGACTGGACCAACCGACTGGCCCATGCGCTGGTCGAGGATTACGGGGTTCGCCCCGGCAACCGGGTGCTGATCCGCTCCGCCAACAACCCGGCGATGGTGGCCTGCTGGCTGGCGGCGACCAAGGCCGGGGCGGTGGTGGTCAACACCATGCCCATGCTGCGGGCCAGCGAACTGACCGCCATCATCGACAAGGCCGAGATCGGGCTGGCGCTGTGCGACACCCGGATGATGGATGAACTCGCCGCCTGCGCCAAGACCAGCAAGCATCTGAAAGCGGTGATCGGCTTTGACGGCACCGCCAATCACGACGCGGAACTCGATCGCGCGGCGCTGTCGAAATCGGTGCGGTTTGCGGCCGTGGACACCGGGCGCGACGACGTGGCGCTGCTGGGCTTCACCTCCGGCACCACCGGCGAGCCCAAGGCGACCATGCATTTCCATCGCGATCTGCTGATCGTCGCCGACGCCTACGCGCGCGAGGTGCTGGCGGTCACGCCCGACGACGTGTTCGTGGGCTCGCCGCCCCTGGCCTTCACCTTCGGGCTCGGCGGGCTGGCGATCTTTCCGCTGCGATTCGGGGCCACCGCGACGCTGTTGGAAAACGCCTCGCCGCCGAACATGATCGAGATCATCGAGACCTACCGCGCCACCATCTGCTTCACCGCCCCGACCGCCTATCGGATGATGCTGAAGGCCATGGACGAGGGCGCCGACCTGTCGTCATTGCGCTGCGCGGTGTCGGCGGGCGAGACCCTGCCCGCGCCGGTGTTCGAGGACTGGCGCGCCAAGACCGGCAAGCCCATGCTCGACGGCATCGGGGCCACGGAACTGCTGCATATCTTCATCTCCAACCGCTTTGACGACGCGACGCCCGCCTGCACCGGGCGCCCGGTCACCGGCTACGAGGCGAAGGTGGTGGACAAGGACATGAACGAGGCGCCCCGCGGCACGCCCGGCTGGCTGGCGGTGCGCGGCCCCACCGGCTGCCGCTACCTCGCCGACGAGCGCCAGAAAACCTATGTGCGCGACGGCTGGAACCTCACCGGCGACGTGTTCGCGCAGGGCGAGGACGGGCGGTTCCGCTTCGCCGCCCGCGCCGACGGCATGATCGTGTCCTCGGGCTACAACATCGCAGGGCCCGAGGTCGAATCCGCGCTGCTGTCCCATGCGGACGTGCTGGAATGCGCGGTGATCGGCGCGCCGGACCCGGATCGCGGCGAGATCGTCGAGGCGCATGTGGTGCTGTGCGAGGGCGTCGCCCCGGACGCGGCGACCGTCAAGCGGCTTCAGGACCATGTGAAAGCGTCGATCGCGCCCTATAAATATCCGCGCGCGGTGCGCTTCATCGCCGAGCTGCCCAAGACCCAGACCGGCAAGGTTCAGCGTTTTAGATTGCGTCCGAGCGAATAATAATCTGGTGTGAGCGGTGCGAAATCAATCAGGGAGACCGAGACATGAAAAGACTGTTGGGCGCGGGCCTCGCGGCGCTGATGGCCACCTCCGCCATGGCCGAAGTGAAAATCGGCATGATCACCACCCTGTCGGGCGGCGGCTCGCATCTGGGCATCGACGTGCGCGACGGCTTCGAGCTGGCGCTTGAACTGGCCGGGCGCGACGACGTTGACCTGATCGTCAAGGACGACGCGCGCAAGCCCGACGTGGCCAAGGCGCTGGCCGACGAATTCATCCAGAAGGACAAGGTGGACATCCTCACCGGCATCATCTGGTCCAACCTGGCCATGGCGGTGGTGCCCGGAACCGTGCGTCAGGGGGTGTTCTACCTGTCGCCCAACGCCGGGCCGAGCGCGCTTGCCGGCAAGGGCTGCAACAAGAACTACTTCAACGTCGCCTGGCAGAACAACAACCTGCACGAGGCCATGGGCGGCTACATGAAATCCGCCGGGCTGAAGAAACCCTTCATCCTCGCCCCCAACTATCCGGCGGGCAAGGACGCGCTGACCGGCTTCAAGTCGCAGTTCGGCGACGATCTGGCGGGCGAGCTGTTCACCAAGCTCGGCCAGAAGGACTACGCGGCGGAGATCGCGCAGATCCGCGCCTCGGGCGCCGATTCGGTGTTCTTCTTCCTGCCCGGCGGCATGGGCATCGCCTTCATGAAGCAATACGCCGGGTCCGGCGTCGACCTGCCGGTCTACGGCCCGGCGTTTTCGTTTGACGAGATCATCCTCGGCGCCGTGGGCGACGCGGCGATCGGGGTGAAGAACACCTCGCAATGGGCCTATGACCTCGACAACCCCGCCAACGCCCGCTTCGTCGCGGCGTTCCGCGAGGCCTATGGGCGCACGCCCACGCTCTACGCCTCGCAGGGCTATGACACCGCCAACCTGATCCTGTCGGCGCTGGACAAGGCCCAGCCCTCGGATGCCGACGCTTTCCGCGCGGCGCTGGAGGCGGCGGATTTCGATTCGGTGCGCGGGGCGTTCCGCTTCAACGTCAACCACCATCCGATCCAGGACATCTATGTGCGCGAAGTGGTGGCCGGCGACGGCAAGCCCACCAACAAGCTGGTGGGCGTGGCGCTGAAGGATCACGGCGACGCCTACGCCGCGCAATGCAAGATGTAGCCTGAAGGCAATCGCCGGGGGGCGGCGCGCCGCCCCCCGCACGCCGACGCCGCACGCCCGGCCTGACGGTTCGCAAGGCCCCGCGCGCCATGTTCATGACCGCCCCCGCGCGGCTGACGACAGGATCCCATGACCTTTCCGCTGCTTCTTGAACAAATCCTGAACGGCGTGCAGTTCGGCGTGATGCTGTTTCTGATGGCCGCCGGGCTGACGCTGGTCTTCGGGGTCATGGGGCTGATCAACCTCGCCCATGGCTCGCTTTACATGACCGGGGCCTTCGTCTGCGCCTGGGTGACGGGCGAGACCGGATCCTTCTGGGTCGGGCTGGCCGCCGGGACGCTGGCGGCGGGCGCCGTGGGCGCGCTGGTCGAGGCGCTGGTGATGCGGCGGCTATACGATCGCGACCATCTGGATCAGGTGCTGGCCACCTTCGCGCTGATCCTGATCTTTTCCGAAGGCGCGCGCTGGATCTTCGGCGCGCAGCCGCTTTGGCTCGACGTGCCCGAATCGCTGTCAGGCGCCGTGCCGCTGCCCGGCGGCGCGGTCTACCCGGTGTATCGGCTGGCGATCATCGCGGCCGGGCTGGCGGTGGCCACGGGGCTGTATCTGCTGATTTCGCGCACCCGCCTCGGCATGCGCATCCGCGCCGGCGAATCCGATCGCGAGATGGTGGGCGCGCTCGGCGTGGACATCGCCACGCTCTATACGCTGGTCTTCGCGCTGGGGGCGGGGCTGGCCGGGCTGGCCGGGGCCATGGTCGGGGCGCTGCAATCGGTGCAGGTGGGCATGGGCGAACCGGTGCTGATCCTCGCCTTCGTGGTCATCGTCATCGGCGGCATCGGGTCGGTGAAAGGCGCGCTGGTCGGGGCCGTGCTGGTGGGGCTCACCGACACGCTGGGCCGGGTGTTCCTGCCCATGCTGTTTCGCATGTTCATGGAAAACTCCGAGGCCGCCGGGGTCGGCGCCGCGATTTCGTCGATGCTGATCTATCTGCTCATGGCCGCGATCCTCGTCGTGCGACCGCAAGGGCTTTTCCCCGCCAATGCCTGATCCGCGCCCCTCGAAATCCGCCGATTCCGCCGGGATCCGGCGCGAATTCCTCGTCAACATGGCGCTGCTGGCGCTGCTGCTGGCGGCGCCGCTGATCGCCAACGCCATGGGCGAACCCTATTACGTCAACCTCGCGTCGCGCGTGGCGATCCTGGCGCTGGCGGGGGTGGGGCTCAATCTGGCGCTGGGCTTCGGCGGCATGATCAGCTTCGGCCATGCGGCGTTTTTCGGGCTCGGCGGCTACGCGGCCGGGGTGGCGGCGTGGCACGCCGCCAATTTCGAACCGCTGACGACCTGGCCGCTGACCATCGAGGGCACGGATCAGATGATCCCGATCTGGATCGCCGCCGTCGCCCTGTCGGGGCTGGCGGCGCTGGCCATCGGGGCCCTGTCGCTGCGCACCTCGGGGGTCTATTTCATCATGATCACCCTGGCCTTCGCGCAGATGATCTACTATTTCGCCATCTCCTGGCCCAGTTACGGCGGCGAGGACGGGCTGCCGATCTATGTGCGCAACGCCTTCCCCGGCCTCGACACCTACGACCCGCTGAGCTTTTTCGCGCTGTGTTTCGGGGCGCTGCTGGCGGCGTTGCTGCTGACCGCGCGGATCATGGGGGCGCGTTTCGGCGCGGCGCTGGGCATGGCGCGGCTGAACGAGACCCGGCTCGCCACCGCCGGGGTGGCGCCGTTTCCGATCAAGCTCACCGCCTTCGTGCTGTCGGCGATGCTCACCGGTTGGGCCGGGGCGCTCTACGCCGATCTCAACGGGTTCGTCGGCCCCTCGATGCTGAGCTGGCAGCGCTCGGGCGAAATCATGGTTTTCGTCATTCTCGGCGGGGTCGGGCGGCTGTTCGGGCCGCTGGCGGGGGCCGCGGCCTTCGTGCTGCTGGAAACCTTTCTGGGCGGCGTCACCGACCGCTGGCAACTGGTCCTCGGGCTGATCCTGCTCGGCGTGGTGCTGTTTGCGCGCGGCGGCATCGTCGGGCTGCTGGCCGGGAGGGCGCGCCATGACTGAATCTCCGGTGCTGAGCGTCGACTCCCTGAAAAAATCCTTCGGCGGGCTGAAGGCCACGGACGGCGTGTCGCTGGATTTGCGCCCGGGCGAGATCCACGCCCTGATCGGCCCCAACGGGGCCGGGAAATCCACCCTGATCGGCCAGATCGCCGGCTGGATCGCCCCGGATTCCGGGCGCATCGCGCTGGGCGGGACCGACATCACCCGCCATTCGGTCGCGGCGCGCGCGCGCATGGGGCTGGGGCGCAGTTTTCAGGTGTCGTCCTTCGCGCTGCCGCTGTCGGGGCTGCGCAACGTGATGCTGGCCAGCCAGGCGCGCCAGGGCTCGTCGTTTCGCTTCTGGCGGCAGGTGCGCTCGGACCGCCGGCTGATCGAGGCCGCGACCGAGGCGCTGGACCGCGTCGGCCTGAGCGCCAGCGCGCATCTGCCGGTCGCCGAACTGTCCCATGGTCAGCGCCGCCAGCTCGAGGTCGCCTGCGCGCTGGCGCTCGGCCCCCGGGCGCTGCTGCTCGACGAACCCATGGCCGGGCTCGGTCCCGATGGCTCGCGCCGGCTCACCGGGTTTCTCGCCGAACTGAAGCGCGAGACGCCGATCCTGCTGGTCGAACACGACATGGACGCGGTGTTCGCGCTCGCCGACCGGGTGTCGGTGCTGGTCTACGGGCAGGTGGTGTCCCATGGCAGCGTCGAACACATCCGCGCCGACCCGGCGGTGCGCAAAGCCTATCTGGGGGATGCCTGATGCTGGAAATGCGCGGCGTCACCGCCTTTTACGGCCCCTCGCAGGCGCTTTTCGGCGTTGACCTGGAAATCGGCGCCGGCGAGGTCGCGGCGCTGATGGGGCGCAACGGCATGGGCAAGACCACGACCATCCGCGCGCTCTGCCGCCTGACCCCGCAGCGGGACGGCCAAATCTGGTTCGACGGACACGATCTGACCCGCATGCCGGCGCATCGCGCCGCGCGGCTGGGGCTGGGTCTGGCCCCCGAGGGGCGGCGCTGCTTCGCCAATCTCACCGTCGAGGAAAACCTGCTGGTCACCGCGCGCCCCGGCGAATGGGATTCAGGCCGGGTGCACCGGCTGTTCCCGCGACTTGACGAACGCCGCCGCCAGTCCGCGCGCACTCTGTCGGGGGGCGAACAGCAGATGCTGGCCATCGGCCGCGCGCTGATGACCAACCCGAAACTGCTGATACTGGACGAGGCGACCGAGGGGCTCGCCCCCGTGGTGCGTCATGAGATCTGGGACGCCATCCGGGCGCTGAAATCCGCGGGGCAGGCGATCCTGATCGTCGACAAGACGCTGAAGGAACTGCTGCCGATCGCCGACCGCTGCACGATCCTCGAAAAGGGCCGCAACGTGTGGGACGGCGCGCCCGCGGATCTGGGCGCCGATATCCGCGACCGGTTTCTGGGCGTCTGAGCCATGTTCGAAACCGCGCGCGTCGTCGAATTTCACCATTGCGACCCGGCGGGGATCGTCTTCTATCCCCGCTACTTCGAATGGACCAATTCGGTGGTCGAGGCCTGGTTCGCCGGGCCGCTGGGCCTGCCTTTCGCCGAGCTGATCCTGACCCGGCGCAAGGGCGTGCCCACCGCGCGGCTGGAGGCGCGGTTCCGCGCCCCGAGCCGCCTGGGCGAGCGGCTGGATTTCAGCCTGTCGCTGCGCAAGCTGGGGCGCAGCTCGGCCGACCTCGCCATCGCCGCGCGCTGCGGGGGCGAACCGCGCATGGATTTCGAATCGACGCTGGTGTTCATCGACATCTCCAGCGGCAGGCCCGAACCCTGGCCCGACGACCTGCGCCCGCGCCTGGCGGCGTTTCTCGACGCGGCGGATTGACCGCAGGCGGCGGGGCGATCGGCGCTGGCGTCGCGCGGCGCGACGGCTATGATGCGGCGCGCCCCAATTTTTCGTTTCAGGAGCCAACCATGTCCCTGCTGATCGCCGGCCTCGCACTCTGGTGGGCAAGCCACATGTTTCCGCTGCTGGCAAGGCCCCGGCGCGACGCCCTGGTCGCGGCCATGGGCGAGACGCCCTACAAGATCGTCTATTCGCTGGTCGCGCTCGGCGCCGTCGTGATGATGGTCAAGGGGTTTCAGCGCGCCGAGATCGTCGATGTCTGGGCGCCGCCCGTCTGGGCCACGCATCTCAACAACCTGCTGATGCTGATCGCCGTGGGGTTGTTCGCGGCAAGCCATTCCAAAGGCAATGTCAAGCGTTACGTCCGGCATCCCATGAACGCCGCCGTGCTGGTCTGGGCCGTGGCGCATCTGCTGGTCAACGGCGACCTGGCCTCGATCGTGCTGTTCGGCGGCATGGGGCTGTGGGCGATTGCGGCGATCGTCGCCGCCAATGCGCGCGACGGCGAATGGGTGAAGCCTGACCCGGCGCCGCGCCGCAAGGACATCATTCTGGTTGTGATCACGGTCGTGGCCTTCGCGGCGATCGCCGGAATTCATTTCTGGCTCGGCTATCCGACTTTCCCGCAATGATCGCCTATCGGCTGCTCACCGACGATGACAGCGCGGATTTCTGCCGCAAGGTCAGCGCCGCGCTGGCCGCGGGCTGGGCGCTGTACGGCGATCCGGTCTACGCCTTCGACGCCCGACGCGGGGTGATGCGCTGCGGGCAGGCGGTGACCATGGAGGTCGCGGGCGACCACGATCCCGATATCCGGCCGGGCGACCCCTGAGCGGACTTGCGCCGCGACGCAACATCGCTATGGTGCAGCGCAATCACACGTAACGATCTTGCGCGGAGCCGCAGGCGATGGCCATTCCCACCACGACCACCAAGACCGATCCGGGCAATTTCTTCGAGGATTTCAGCGTCGGGCAGGTCCTGCGCCACGCCGCCCCGCGCACCCTGACCGACGGGGATCGCGCGCTTTACACGGCGCTCTACCCGACGCGCTTCGCGCTGTATTCGTCGGATGAATTCGCCCGGGCCTGCGGCCTGACGCGCAGCCCGCTCGAAGACCTCGCCGGGTTTCACGTCGCCTTCGGCAAGACCGTGCCCGACGTGTCGCTGAATGCGGTGGCCAATCTGGGCTATGCGGAATGCCGGTTCCTGGCGCCGGTTTTTCCGGGCGACACGCTCGCGACCGTCTCCGAGGTGATCGGCGTCAAGCAGAATTCCAGCGGCAAGACAGGGGTCGTCTGGGTGCGCTCCACCGCGCGCAACCAGCGCGGCGCGGCGGTGCTGAACTGGGCGCGCTGGGTGATGGTGCGAAAGCGCGACCTTGACGCGCCCGCCCCCGAGACCGTGATCCCGACTCTGGCGAAAACCGTCGCCGCCGGGGATCTCGTCATGCCCGAGGGGCTGGATTTCTCCGCCTATGATTTCGCGCTGGCGGGGGAACGCCATCGTTGGGGCGACTACGCGGTGGGCGAGCGCATCGACCATGTGGACGGCGTCACCATCGAAGAATCCGAGCACATGCTCGCCACCCGGCTCTGGCAGAACACGGCGAAGGTGCATTTCAACGCCCAATCGCGCGAGGACGGGCGGCGACTGATCTATGGCGGGCATGTGATCAGCATCGCCCGGGCGCTCAGCTTCAACGGGCTGGCCAACGCGCAGATGATCGCGGCGATCAATGCCGGGGCGCATGTGGCGCCCTGCTTTGCGGGCGACACCATCTATGCATGGTCCGAGGTGCTCGACAAGGCCGAGACCACGGCGCCGGGCGTCGGCGCGCTGCGCCTGCGGCTGGTGGCGGCGAAGGACGATCCGGCCCCCGGGGCGCTGCGCGGCGCGGATGGAAAATACGCGCCTTGCGTGCTGCTGGATCTTGACCTTTGGGCGCTGATCCCGATCTGAACGCGCCGACCTGGTGATTCGCGGCGCCGCGATGATTTGATCCTGCAAGGAAAAATTGTGATCACATGAAAATTTCTTGTGATCACAAATTGGCGCGAATGCTCGGCAATCCCCAAAAACATCTCTTCAAATCGACGCAATCGGCCTGTGCGCGCTTTTGGTTGCCGCGCTTTGCCTGCTATACGGGGCGAACGACATGAAGCGACGCGCGCCGTTCGGCACTCCAAACCGTTAACCAAAGCGCGCTAAAGCCATCCCGGGCGCATGTCGCCCGCACCGAGTCCGTCAGGGGGAGAGCATGGCCGAAGTCAACCAGGGGAAGAGACCGCTGTCTCCTCATCTGCAGATCTATCGCCCGCAAATCACATCCGTCATATCCATCCTGCACCGCGCCACCGGCGTCGGCATGACGCTTGGCGCCGCGCTGATCGTCTGGTGGCTGCTGGCGGCGGCGACCGGGCCTGAATATTTCTCGGTGGTCGACGGGCTGCTGACCAGCTGGCTGGGGTTGCTGATCCTGTTCGGATCCACCTGGGCGCTGGCGTTTCATTTCTGCAACGGCATACGGCACCTGATCTGGGACATGGGCTACGGGTTCGACCTCGATCAGGTGACGCTGGGCGGACAGATCGTGGCCGTCGCCTCGCTGGTGCTGACGCTGTTCGTCTGGACCGCGGCGATCTGAAGGGAGCCTCCGCCATGAGCTACAAAACCCCCATGAGCCGCGTGATCGGGCTCGGTTCGGCCAGGGACGGCGTGCGTCACTGGTGGGCCCAGCGCGTCACCTCGGTGGCGCTGATCCCGCTCAGCGTGTTTTTCGCGCTGCCGCTGGCGGGCGCGATCGGCGCCGATCTCGATACGGTGCGCGCGGTCTACGCCAACCCGTTCAACGCCATCATGGCGATCCTTTTCATCGCCGTCGCCTTCGCGCATATGCAGCAGGGGCTGCAGGTGGTGATCGAGGATTACGTGCATTCCAAGGGCCTGCGCACCGCGGCGCTGCTGGGCAACAGCCTGTTTTGCGGGCTGTTCGGGCTGACCGGCGTGTTCGCGGTGGCGAAAATGGCCTTCGCCGGCTGACCCCCCCAGCGGGGCGCGCGCGCCCCGGACCTGACGGCTTGAGCGCGCTTTTGCGCTCGCCACCCCCCAAAGACGGATCGAGATCATGGCGGCATATGAATTCATCGACCACAATTACGACGTCGTCGTCATCGGCGCCGGCGGCGCCGGGCTGCGCGCGACGCTGGGCATGGCCGAACAGGGGCTGAAGACCGCCTGCGTGACGAAAGTGTTTCCCACGCGGTCCCACACCGTGGCGGCGCAGGGCGGCATCGCCGCGTCGCTGAAGAACATGGGCCCGGACCACTGGCAGTGGCACATGTACGACACGGTGAAGGGCTCGGACTGGCTCGGCGACACCGACGCCATGGAATACCTGACCCGCGAGGCCCCCAAGGCGGTCTACGAACTTGAGCATTACGGGGTGCCGTTTTCGCGCACCGAGGACGGGCGCATCTACCAGCGCCCCTTCGGCGGCCACACCACGGAATTCGGCGAGGGCCCGCCGGTGCAGCGCACCTGCGCCGCCGCCGACCGCACCGGTCACGCGATGCTGCACACGCTTTACGGCCAGTCGCTGAAGAACAACGCCGAATTCTACATCGAGTATTTCGCCACCGACCTGATCATGTCCGAGGACGGCCAGTGCCAGGGCGTCATCGCCTGGAAGCTCGATGACGGCACGCTGCACCGCTTCAACGCCAAGATGACCGTGCTGGCCACGGGCGGCTACGGGCGGGCGTTCTTCTCGGCCACCTCGGCCCATACCTGCACCGGCGACGGCAACGGCATGGTGGCGCGTCAGGGGCTGCCGCTGCAGGACATGGAATTCGTGCAGTTCCACCCCACCGGCATCTACGGCGCCGGCTGCCTGATCACCGAGGGCGCGCGCGGCGAGGGCGGCTACCTGACCAATTCCGAGGGCGAGCGCTTCATGGAACGCTACGCCCCCACCTACAAGGACCTCGCCAGCCGCGACGTGGTCTCGCGCTGCATGACCATCGAGATCCGCGAGGGCCGCGGCGTCGGCCCGGACAAGGACCACATCCACCTGCACCTGAACCATCTGCCGCCGGAAACGCTGGCCCTGCGGCTGCCCGGCATTTCCGAATCCGCGCGCATCTTCGCCGGCGTCGATCTGACCCGCGAACCGATCCCGGTGCTGCCGACGGTGCATTACAACATGGGCGGGATTCCGACCAATCACTGGGGCGAGGCGCTGAACCCCACCGCCGAGGACCCCGACGCCACCGTGCCCGGCCTGATGGCGGTGGGCGAGGCGGCCTGCGCCTCGGTGCACGGCGCCAACCGGCTGGGGTCGAATTCGCTGATCGACCTGGTGGTGTTCGGGCGCGCCGCCGCGATCCGCGCCGGCAAGGTGGTGGATCCCGAGGCCCCGTGCCCGACGCCCAACGCCGCCTCGGTGCAAAAATCCATGGACCGCTTCGACCTTCTGCGCCAGGCCTCGGGCGAGATCCCCACCGCCGACCTGCGCCTGAAGATGCAGCGCGCCATGCAGGCCAACGCCGCGGTGTTCCGCACCGAAGAAACCCTGCAGCAGGGCTGTCGCGAGATGGCCGAGATCCGCGCCGAGTTTCCCGACGTCAAGGTCACCGATCGCTCGCTGATCTGGAATTCGGACCTGATGGAGACGCTGGAGCTCGACAACCTCATGCCCAACGCGCTGGCCACGGTGAACGGCGCCGAGGCGCGCCACGAAAGCCGCGGCGCCCATGCGCGCGAGGACTACCCCGATCGCGACGACGTCAACTGGCGCAAGCATTCGCTCGCCACCATCGCCTATGACGGCGCGGTGTCGCTCGACTACCGTCCGGTGCATCTGGAGCCCCTGACCCCGCAATCCGAAGGCGGCATCGACCTTGCCAAGATTGCGCCCAAGGCCCGGGTCTACTGATGAGCGCCGCGCCGAATCGCGCCGCGGCGCAGCAAGGCGCCGGCGATGCCTGAGGGGCGGCGCTGTCCGGCGCCGCGCGGGCCGGCTTCGTCCGCCGGGCGCCCGAATCCGCGCGCGCGCATGGGCGGAGGCCGCGTTCGCGCGCGATGCCTCCGTTGCGCGCGTTGCGCGGAGGCCGCGCGATGACCCCGCGCGACCCGGCCGAAATCGAGACGCTGCTCGACCAGCGCGCCGCCCGCGCCATCGCCCATTTCACCGCCCGGGCGCGCAATGGGCTGGCGCGCCGCTGCCCGGTCTGCGGCTATGAAGGCCGGTTCTCGCCGGTGCGCTGCAAGCCCGAGATCTGGTGCCCCGCCTGCGACAGCCGCCCGCGCCACCGGCTGATGAAGCTCTGGCTCGACCGCACGCCCATGCGCCCCGAGACCCGGGTGCTGCATTTCGCCGCCGAACCGTGGCTCGCCGATCACATCCGGCCCCGCGCGCAGGAATACGTCACCGCCGACATCAACGATCTCTACGATCTGCGCATCGACATCGAATCCATGGATCTGCCCGACGCCGGCTTCGATCTGATCATCTGCAACCACGTGCTCGAACATGTGGACGACCGCAAGGCGCTGGCCGAGATGTTCCGGGTGCTGGCGCCCGGCGGGCTCGCCGCGCTCACCGTGCCGCTGGTCGAGGGCTGGGAGCATACGCTGGAGCTGCCCGACGATTCCGACGCCGACGACCGCGCCCTGCGCCTCACCGACCCCGCCCATCTGCGCTTTTACGGCCGCGATTTCCGCGACCGGCTGGCGCAGGCGGGGTTCGTGGTCACCGAATTCACCGCGATCGAGCCGGATGTGGGCGATCACGCCCTGCATCGCGGCGAGAAGATCTTTCTCGCCCACCGCCCGACGCTGCAAAAATCCGCGACCGCCGGCTGACGCCGACGCCTAATCAGGAGCGAGACATGGCCGAATTCGCATTGCCGAAGAATTCCCGCATCACCGTGGGCAAGACCTGGCCCAAGCCGGCGGGCGCCGCCAATCTGCGGGCTTTTCGCATCTATCGCTACGACCCGGATTCGGGGGCCAACCCGCGGCTCGACACCTATTTCGTGGATCTCGACAGTTGCGGGCCGATGATTCTCGATGCGTTGATCAAGATCAAGAACGAGATCGACCCGACCCTGACCTTCCGCCGGTCCTGTCGCGAGGGCATCTGCGGGTCCTGCGCCATGAATATCGACGGCATCAACACGCTGGCCTGCATCTACGGGCTCGACGAGGTGAAGGGCGACGTGAAAATCTATCCGCTGCCGCATATGGAGGTGGTCAAGGATCTGGTCCCGGATCTGACGCATTTCTACGCCCAGCATGCGGCGATCATGCCGTGGCTGGAAACCACGACCTCGCGCCCCGAAAAGGAATGGCGCCAGTCGATCGAGGACCGCAAGAAGCTCGACGGGCTCTATGAATGCGTGATGTGCGCGTGCTGTTCGACCTCCTGCCCGAGCTATTGGTGGAATTCCGACCGCTATCTCGGCCCGGCGGCGCTGTTGCACGCCTATCGCTGGCTGATCGACAGCCGCGACGAGGCCAAGCAGGAGCGGCTCGATTTCCTCGAGGACCCGTTCCGGCTCTACCGCTGCCACACCATCATGAATTGCGCCAAGACCTGCCCCAAGGGGCTGAACCCGGCGAAATCCATCGCCGAGATCAAGAAGATGATGGTCGAGCGCCGGGTCTGACGCCCCGGGGCCGATCTGGCGGTCCGGACCCTGCGGCGCGCTCGCCCCGACCCGGGTTGACGCGAGGTCGCGCCGCGGCCCGGGTTGAAAAGTCCGGGCGGGTGGCTCAGTTTGGCGCGCAACCGGCGGGCGGCGGACGGGAATGCGACCATGAGATCCATCAAGAGACTGTTTCAGGCGATCGCGGTGCTGACGGTGGCGGGGCTGGCGGCGTTTCTCGTCTATGGCCCGGCCTATGTCGAAAAAACCCGCAACGTCGTGATCGCGCACCAGCCCTATCCGGTCTCCGACGCCGCCCGCGCGCTGCACGCGACGCTGGTGATCGGCGACATGCACGCCGACCCGCTGCTCTGGGATCGCGACCTGTTGAGCCGCGCCGATTACGGGCAGGTGGATTTTCCCCGCATGGCCGCGGGCAACATGGCGGTGCAGGTGTTCACCGCCGTCACCAAATCGCCCGCGGGGCTGAACTACGAGCGGAATTCGGCCGATGCGCGCGACAACGTCACCCTGCTTGCGCTGGGGCAGCTCTGGCCCATGCGCACCTGGACCAGCCTCGCGGAGCGCGCGCTGTATCAGGCCGGGCGCATGACCGGCTACGAGGCGGCGGCGCCGGATCGCGTGAAGGTGATCCGCACGAAAGCCGATCTGGCCGAGGTGCTGGCGCGGCGCGGCGCGGGCGAACCGGTCATCGGCGCCATTCTGGGGATCGAGGGCGCACATGCGCTGGATCGGGATCTCGCCAACATCGCCCGGCTTTACGACGCGGGCTACCGGCTGTTCGGGCTGACGCATTTCTTCGACAACGCGGTGGGCGGCTCGCTGCACGGTGAATCCAACGCCGGGCTCACCGATTTCGGGCGCCAGGTGGTGGCCGAGGCGATTCGACGCGACATCGTCATCGACCTCGCCCATGCCAGCCCGGCGGTGGCGCGCGAGGTGCTGACGCTGGATTCGCGCCCGCTGGTGGTCAGCCACACCGGCATCTATTCCCATTGCCAGACAAGGCGCAACTACCCCGACGAACTGATGCAGGCGATCGCCGCGCGGGGCGGGGTGATCGGCATCGGCTACTGGAAGGAAGTGATCTGCGACACTTCGCCAAGGGGCGTGGTCGCGGCGATCAGCGCCGCGATCGACCTGCTGGGCGAGGACAGCGTGGCGCTGGGCTCGGATTTCGACGGCAGCGTCGAAACCGCCTTCGATGTCTCCGAACTCGCCGCCCTGACCCACGAGATGCTGGCGGCGGGCTATTCCGAGGCCCGCATCCGCAAGGTCATGGGCGGCAACATGATGCGGGTCATGGCGCAGCTGCTGCCGGAATAGGCGCGCCGCCGGGCCGGGCGCCGGCGTTCGCCCCGACCGCTCAGGTTCGCCCAGACCGCACGCCCGCTCGGCCGGGCGGCCCGGCATCGGCCGCGCGGCGGTTTCGGATCCGGCCTCCGCGTCAGGCGGTCCCGCAGGGCGCCGGCCCGGCGGCGCGCTCGGCCTCGATCAGCGCCAGCAGTTCGGCCCGCCGTATCGCCCCCACCGCCACCGTGCGCCCGACGATCAGCGACGGCGTGCCCACCAGCCCGAAAGCCCGCGCCGCCTCGCTGGTGAGCGTCAGCGACCGATCGATCGCCGCCCCCGCCTGCGGATCCTGCATGTCCCGCGCCAGCCGGTCAGGGTCGATGCCGAGCCCCGGCGCCGCGCTTTTCAGATAGGCCGGATTGGGCACGAAGGCGCTGCCCATCAGCTTGCGGTGCATTTCCATGTAGCGCCCCTGCATGTCCGCCGCCAGCGCCGCGCGCGCGCCCAGTTCCGAGGCCGGCCCCAGCAGCGGCCAGTCCTTGAACACGACCTGCGCCTCGCCCTCCTCGATCAGATCGTCGAGGATTCCGGACAGCACGCGGCAATAGGGGCAGCGGTAGTCCGAGAAGGAATAGATCCGCACCGCGCCAGCGGCCAGCGGCCCGGGCGGCAGGCGCGGCCCGTCATTGAGCGCGGCGCAGAGCGCCTCGCCCTCGGGCGGCGGCGCCCGGTCGGATTCGCCGATCCCGGTCAGCGCCCGCCCGGCGCCGGCGCCCGAGATCAACCCGGCGACGGCCAGCGCGCGGAATCCCTCGGGGCGGGACAGGGCGCGGAACTCGATCTCCGCCGGGGTGGTGAAGAACTGCATCCAGACGGCGATCGCCGTGGGAATCAGCAGGATCGGCAGAAACAGCCAGCCCAGATTGCGCATTGTCGCCGCTC
Organism: Oceanicella sp.; assembly: GCF_056449545.1. Lineage (NCBI taxonomy): Bacteria > Pseudomonadati > Pseudomonadota > Alphaproteobacteria > Rhodobacterales > Paracoccaceae > Oceanicella > Oceanicella sp. The sequence continues at coordinate 63,591 of NZ_JBWOMN010000012.1, forward strand.
CTTCATGACGGGTCGCGCCCGCCGGGTGGTCCCGCGCGTGCCGGGACGGGAATCGCGCGCTCAGCCGCCGGGCCAGTCGCGCCCGCGCATCTCCTCGAGGCGCGAGGCGGTGCGCTGGAATTCGAACGCCCCCGCGCCTTCGCGATACAGCTTGTCGGGCGGCGCGGCGGCGGAACAGACCAGCCGGATCCTGGCTTCGTAAAGCGCGTCGACGAGGATGACGAAGCGCTTGGCCTCGTTGTTGCGCGCGCGGCTCAGAATCGGGATGCGGTCGAGAAACAGCGTGTCGAGCGCCGCCGCCGCCGCCAGGTAATCCGCCGGGCCCAGCGGGCGTTCGCACAGGTCGGCGAATCCGGCGCGCGCCGCGCGGTCCAGATGCCGGGGCAGGGTCACCTCGCGCCCGGAGACCGCAATGCGCAGCGCCGGCGTCGCGCGCCCGGCGGTCAGAGCGCGCCATTGCGCGTCCATGGCGGCGTCGGCCTCGGGGCCGAGCGGCGCGTGGTAGGTTTGCGCATCGCGCAGCCGGTCGAGCCGGTGATCGGCGCCGCCGTCCAGGTGATGCAGGTCGAGGCGGTCCTTGATGCGGGCGATGAAGGGCAGGAACAGCTGGCGGTTGAGCCCGTCCTTGTAAAGATCGTCAGGCGCCCGGTTCGAGGTGGTCACCATGACCACGCCGCGCGCGAACAGCGCGTCGAACAGCCGCCCGAGGATCATTGCGTCGGTGATGTCGGCGACCTGCATCTCGTCAAGGCAGAGCAGCGTCGCGGCATCGGCGATGGCCGCGGCGACCGGCGCGATCGGGTCTTCCTCGCCGCGGGCGCGGGCGGCGTTGATGCCGGCATGGACCTCCTGCATGAAGGCGTGGAAATGCACCCGGCGCTTCGGGGCCGCGGGCGCCGATTCGAAAAACAGGTCCATGAGCATGGATTTGCCCCGCCCCACGCCGCCATAAAGATACAGGCCGCCGAGATCGGCGCTGTCATGGCTGGGCTCGCGCCCCCAGCCGAACCAGCCGCGCGACACCCGTTTGGGGCGCGACGGATTGTAGTCCTTCAGCCGGTCGTGGAGCATCTGCAGTTTTTCCACCGCCAGGTTCTGCGCCTTGTCGGCGCGCAGCGCCCCGACGCGCACCAGCGCGCGATAGCGCGTCATCGGCGCGGCGTCGGCGGGCATGTCCGGGGGCGGCTGGTCAGAGGCTGGGCGCATGCGGTCTCCGGTGACGGGCAGCCGGAGGCCGGCTGGCGTATCCAACTCTACATGGGGCTTTATGCCAAAACTTTTAACACGCGCCATGGCGAAATCCGGCGCCGGCGGTTTCTCACCGCTTCTCGACTGCCGATGCGTCGACATTCGGGCCGAAACGGCGCAGTCGGCGAAGCCGTCCCGGCGTTGGCGCAGCCAACGCAGCGGGGCGTCGCCCCGCACAAATTCGCAAGGCGAATTTACGGGACGGCGGGCGACCTGCCGCGATGTTTGCGCATGGGGGCCGGCGTCGCGGGCGCGGCGTCGCCCGCTTATCCCCTTGCAGCGGCCGGGCGCTGGTTGTATATGGCAGGCCACATAGCGGCGACGTCGGGTTTCGATCCGGCGGCGACCGGACCGGGAGGGCGGGCCGCTACGGCTCGCCTTTCGCGTTTTCAGGACTTTCGCGCCATCAGGAGATCACCTTGACCGATCTGGTCGCCAAATCCGCCATCGACCGGCGCATCGCCGACATCATCCGCCCCACCGTCGAAGGCATGGCGCTGGAGCTGGTGCGCGTGCGCCTGATGACCGGGACCAGGAAGGCGACGCTGCAGATCATGGCCGAACGCGCCGACGGCGGCATGGAGGTCGCGGATTGCGCGCGGCTGTCGCGGGCGCTGTCGGCGGTGCTCGACGTCGAGGATCCGATCGACCGGCACTACGCGCTGGAGGTGTCCTCGCCCGGCATCGACCGGCCGCTGACCCGCCTGCGGGATTTCGAACGCTTCGCCGGCTGGGAGGCGAAGCTCGAGACCAGCGAGATGATCGACGGGCGCAAGCGGCTGAAGGGCGTGCTTCAGGGGGTCGAGGACGGCGAGGTTCTGATCGAGATCCCCGAGGGGATCATCGGCCTGCATTTCGACCTGCTGGCCGACGCCAAGCTGGTGCTCACCGACGAACTGATCGCCGAATCGCTGAAGGCCCGCAAGACAGCCGGGTTCGACGAGGCCGATTTCGACGACGTGGAGGCCGACGAGCCCGACGCCGACGAATCCGCGGATGAAACCGCAAAAGAAACCGCAGAAGAAACCGCAGAAGAAACCGCAGACGGCGCCGCAGACGCGCCCGACATCGACGCCGGATCCGGCGCCAAGACGGAGGCCTGACATGGTCAGCGCGAACAGACTCGAGCTCTTGCAGATCGCCGACGCGGTGGCGCGCGAAAAGCTCATCGAACCGGAATTGGTGATCGAGGCGATGGAAGACAGCCTCGCCAAGGCCGCGCGCTCGCGCTACGGCGCGGAATACGACATCCGCGCCGCGATCGACCGCAAGACCGGCGAGCTGACCATGTCGCGCGCCCGCGAGGTGGTCGAGGAGGTGGAGAACCACTTCACCGAGATCGCGTTCGAGGACGCCCGGGCCATGAACCCGGAGGCGGAGATCGGCGACTACATGTCCGAACCGCTGCCGAGCATGGAATTCGGGCGCATCGCCGCGCAGACCGCCAAGCAGGTGATCGTGCAGAAGGTCCGCGAGGCCGAGCGCGAGCGGCAATACGAGGAATACAAGGACCGCGTCGGCGAGATCATCAGCGGCATCGTCAAGCGGGTGGAATACGGCAACGTCATCGTCGACATCGGCCGGGGCGAGGGCGTGCTGCGCCGCGACCAGCTGATCCCGCGCGAGATGTTCCGCAACGGCGACCGCATCCGCTCCTACATCCGCGACGTGCGCTCCGAGGTCCGCGGCCCGCAGATCTTCCTCAGCCGCACGGCGCCGGAATTCATGGCCGAGCTGTTCAAGATGGAGGTGCCGGAGATCTATGACGGCGTCATCGAGATCAAGGCGGTGGCCCGGGATCCCGGATCGCGCGCCAAGATCGGCGTGATTTCCTATGACAGCTCCATCGACCCGGTGGGCGCCTGCGTGGGCATGCGCGGCAGCCGCGTGCAGGCGGTGGTGTCGGAACTGGGCGGCGAGAAGATCGACATCATCCCGTGGAACGAGGACGCGGCGACCTTCATCGTCAACGCGCTGCAGCCCGCCGAAGTCGCCAAGGTGGTGATGGACGAGGACGCCCAGCGCATCGAGGTGGTGGTGCCCGACGAACAGCTCAGCCTCGCCATCGGGCGGCGCGGGCAGAACGTGCGCCTCGCTTCCCAGCTCACCGGCTGGGACATCGACATCATGACCGAGGAAGAGGAAAGCGCCCGCCGTCAGGCGGAATTCGCCGAACGCACCAAGCTGTTCATGGAGACCATGAACGTGGACGAATTCGTGGCGCAGCTTCTGGTGTCGGAAGGGTTCACAAGCCTCGAGGAGGTCGCCTTCATCGAGTTCGACGAATTGCTGGGCATCGAGGGCGTCGACGAGGACACCGCCGAGGAGCTTCAGGCCCGCGCCCGCGAAAGCCTCGAGGAGATCAACGCCAAGGCGGTGGAGGAGGCTCGCGCGCTCGGCGTGCAGGACGATCTGCTTGCCTTCGAGGGGCTGACCGCGCAGATGGTGCTGGCGCTGGCCAGGGACGGGGTGAAGACCCTCGCCGATTTCGCCACCTGCGCCGACTGGGAGCTGGCCGGCGGCGTCACCATCACCGACGGCAAGCGCGAAAAGGACGAAGGGCTGCTCGAACCCTTCGACGTGACGCTGGAGGAGGCGCAGGAACTGGTGATGCGCGCCCGCATCCAGTGCGGTCTTGTCGATCCGGCCGATCTGGTCCCCGAGGCGGATCCCGAGGCGGATCCCGAGGCCGGGGGCGAGGCCGGCGCCGAAGCGACCGCGGAGGTTCCGGCCGAGGCGTAAGCCCCCGGCCGGGATTGGGCGCCCATGACCAGGGGCGGACGCGCAAAAGACAGGGACGGGCCCGAGCGCCGCTGCATCGTCAGCGGCGACAGCGGGCCGACCGAGGGGCTGATCCGTTTCGTGCTCGACCCCGAGGGTCGGGTGCTGCCGGATGTGGCGCAAAAGGCCCCGGGGCGCGGCATCTGGGTCACGGCGCGGCGCGATTCGCTGGAAACCGCGCGCAAGCGGCGTTTGTTCGCCCGCGCCGCGCGCCGAAATGTGATCGTGGACGACGATCTCGCGGCGCTTGTGGAGCGGCTTCTGGCGGCAAGACTGACCGACGCGATCGCGCTTGCGCGCAAAGCGGGGCTTGCAGTCACCGGCCATGAGAAGGTAAAGGCGCGACTGAAACAGGGTCCGGTGGGCGCGCTGATCGAGGCGCGGGACGGATCCGAACAGGGGCTGGCCAGGCTGCGCCCCCTTGCCGGAGGGGCGAAAATCGTCTCCTGCCTCGGCAGCGACGAATTGGGTTTGGCTTTCGGGCGAGATTTTGTGATACATGCCGCGCTTGACGAAGGCGGCGTGACGGAGCGCGTGTTGCGCGAGTCGAAGCGGCTTTCGGGCTTCAGATCTTGCGGCGATGCGCCGGACAGGACAGCGCCCGCATATGGCGGGACAGAGGACGTTTGATGAGCGATACTGACGGCGACAACAAGAGCGGCGGAACCCTTCGGATGCGAGGCGGGGGAACCGGACGCGTGCGCCAGAGTTTCAGCCACGGCCGCTCCAAGACCGTGGTGGTCGAAACCAAGCGCAAGCGCATCGTCAAACCGAAGATGAGCGCCGACGGCTCGATCTCGGCGGTCAAGCCCGCCGCCGCCAAGCCCGCCGCGCCCAAGACGGTGATGGCGGCCGCGCCCGCGGCCGACCCGGCGCCCAGGACCGGCGGCCGCGTGGTCAGGCCGAAAACCCCCGTGGAGCTGGCGGCCGAGAAAGCCGCGCTTGAACGCGCCGCCGTCGAAAAGGCCGCGCTCGTCAAGGCTGCGCAGGCAAAGGCCGCCGCCGACAAGGCCGCTGCGGCGGCTGCGGCGGCGAAATCCGCCGAGGCGCCTGCCGCCGAGGCGAAGACGCCCGAGGCGAAAGCCGAAGCGCCGGCGCCGGCTGCGAAAGCCCCGACGACCCCGACGCCCCCAGCGACCCCGACGCCCGCCGCCGAAAAACCCGCGGCGCCCGCGCCTGTCGCAAAACCGGCCCCCGTGGCCAAGGCCCCGGCGGCGCCGGCCAAGGCCCCGACGGCGCCGGCCAAGCCGGCGGCCCGTTCCGGCGC